>CAZYGO010000128.1:0-4446 GCA_964647455.1 uncultured Rhizobium sp. | reverse complement strand
TGGAGATGAATGCCGAACTCAAGCCGCTGATCCTCGCGCGCACCCGGGATGCGGTGTCGCGCGGCCAGGGCGCCTATGCCAGGGAGGATTTCCGCGGCTGGGGCAACCATCACGCCGAGACGCTGCTGGCGGTGGCGACCGACCTGGCCGACAGCCTGACCGCCTCGCGCAGCGGCGGCCGGGTGAAGACCGAATGGAAGATCGCCGCCCGCGCCGCGCTGCGCGTCAAGGGCGAGTATCAGGAAATGGTGGCCCGCCCCGGCGCTTTCTGGGCCGGCGTCTATTTCGCCGATGACGGTTATGCCAAGTCGGACGACGAGGCCCTGGGCGGTCAGTGCGAACTGGGCGATCCGCGCGGCCCCCTGCCCGCCATGGTGGCGCCGCATCTTTCCTTCCGCATGCCCGGCGGCCAGAGCGCCGGCTTTGCCGAGATCATCCGGCCGCAATCGGGCATGATCCTGCTGCATCCCGGCTGGCAGCCGCGCGGCGAGCGGCGCTACGAGGGGGATGGTCAGCGGCTGGTGATCGAGTTTGAACTTACCGCTCCAGCGTGACGAAGCTGTAGGCCAGGCCATCGGCGCTGACATGATCCTCGCGCGCCGTTTCCCGCCATTGCGCGCGGTCGAAGGTGAAGACGGCATCGCCCTCGAAATCGGCATGCACTTCGGTGAGCTCGATGCGGTGCGCCAGCGGCAGGGCAGCCCGGTAGATTTCCGCCCCGCCGATGACAAAGACATCCTCTGCGATGGCCAGCGCCTGTTCCAGCGCCATGGCATCAGCGCCCGCATCTCCCCAGCGCGGATCGCGCGTCACCACGATATTGCGCCGCCCCGGCAGCGGCCGGTTCTTCGCGGGCAGCGAGTCCCAGGTCTTGCGCCCCATCACAACGGTGTGGCCCAGCGTCAGCGCCTTGAAGCGCTTCATGTCTTCCGGCAACCGCCAGGGAATGGCGCCATCCCTGCCGATCGCGCCATTGTCGGCCGCCGCCACCACCAGCGTGATCATGCGCCAAGCCTTTCCAGTGCCGCGCCATCCAGTTCATAGGTGAGCCAGTCCGCCAGCGGCCGGGCGCCCAGGCCGCGATAGAAGCCGAGCGCCTTCTCGTTCCAGTCCAGCACCCGCCATTCCAGGCGGCACGTCTGCCGCGCCAGATGGCCCAGCAGCTGGCGTCCCAGACCCTGGCCGCGAAAGGCCGGACGCACATAGAGATCCTCGATGAAGACGCCGGGCTCGGCGCGGAAGCTGCGCAAGGTGCGAAACCACAAGGCGATGCCGGCGGCCTCGCCATCCCGGAACGCCAGCTCGCAGACCGCCGCCGGTTCCGGCCCGAACAAAAGCGCCGCGGCCTTGATCGGCGTCAAGGTGAAGCCGGCTTCAAGCCGTTCAAATGCGGCCAGTTCGTGCAGCATCGCCACAATGATGCCTTCATCGCCCGGCGTTGCCCGGCGGATTGTGAATGCAGGCCCGTTGTTGCCGTTCATGCTGCGGTCAGGTCCGAAGGCGCATCATCTTTCGTGCAATGGAACCGGCGCCTCCTGCAAGGGGTTATGGTTCGAAGGAGTGAATGCCATGAGAAAAATCCTGCTTCTTTCCGCCGCCCTGCTGGCGGCGCTGGCGGGCCCGGCGATGGCCCAGCGAGGCGACCGTGGCGGCGATCGCGGTGAACGCGGCGGCGGCCGTCCGGCGGCCACGGCGCCTGCCCCGCAGGCCGCCCCCACCAACCGTGCCGAAGCCGGCCGCCAGTCCATGCAGCGCGAACAGTCCCAGCGTTCGCAGCTCCAGAACCGCGACCGCAACAATTTCGCGCAGCGCAACGACAACCGTCCCGACTTCAACCGCGGCGGCAACGACCGGCGCGATTTCGGCCGCAACGACAACCGCCCCGGCTTCAACGGCAATGATCGCTTCGACAACCGCCGTTTCGACAACCGGCCGGGGTATCGCGGCGACAACCGCTATGGCAACCGCAACTGGTCGCAGTATCGCCGGGCCTTCAATGCGCCCCAGCGCTACCGCTATCGCGGCCCGGCCTATTACCGGCCGCAGGGCTGGTATTACCGGCGCTGGACCTTCGGCGATTTCCTTCCCAGCCTTTTCTGGGGCAGCAGCTACTGGATCAACGACTATTACTACTATGACCTGCTGCCGCCGCCTCCCGGCACGGTCTGGGTCCGCTATGGCGACGATGCCCTTCTGATCGACCGCTATACTGGCGAGATCATCCAGGTCCAATACGGTATATTCTTCTGACGCTTAGGCAGGGTGCCGCATCCGGCAAGGATGCGGCACCTTTGCCCTTACAGCCCGCCCTTCACCTGCTATAACGCGCCACGCCCGCGGAACCCCGTCGCGGGCTTTTCTGCGTCCGGAACTTGGCATGGCAAACGTCACCGTAATCGGCGCCCAGTGGGGCGACGAAGGCAAGGGCAAGATCATCGACTGGCTCTCCAACCGGGCCGAGATGGTGGTGCGCTTCCAGGGCGGCAACAATGCCGGCCATACCATCGTGGTCGGCGACAAGACCTACAAATTGTCGCTCCTTCCCTCCGGCGTGGTGCAGGGCAAGCGCTCCATCATCGGCAATGGCGTGGTGGTGGATCCCTGGTCGCTGCTGGACGAGATCGCCCGTGTCGGCCAGGCCGGCCTTCCGGTGACGCCCGACCTGCTGGTGCTGGCCGAGAATGCCTGCTTGGTCCTGCCGCTGCACCGCGAGCTGGACGCGATGCGCGAGGAAGCCTCGAACCAGAAGATCGGCACCACCAAGCGCGGCATCGGCCCCGCCTATGAAGATAAGGTCGGCCGCCGCGCCCTGCGCGCCATCGACCTGAAGGATCCCGCCTCGCTGCCGCAGAAGATCGAGAAGCTGCTGGCACATCACAATGTGCTGCGGCGCGGGTTCGGCCATGCCGAAGTGGATGCGGCGGCCCTGCTGGCGGCGCTGAAGGAACTGGCGCCCCGGCTGGCGCCCTTCATCGGCTCGTCCTGGCGCGAACTGCATGCCGCCAAGCTGGCGGGCAAGCGCGTGCTGTTCGAGGGCGCCCAGGCGGTGCTGCTGGATATCGACCATGGCACCTATCCCTTCGTCACCTCATCCAACACGGTGGCGGGCCAGGCGGCGGCGGGCGCCGGCGTTTCCCCCCGCGCCATCGGCACGGTGCTGGGCATCGTCAAGAGCTACACGACGCGGGTGGGCGAAGGCCCCTTCCCCACCGAGCTGAAGGACGCCACCGGCGAAAGGCTGGGCGAACGCGGCCATGAATTCGGCACCGTGACAGGGCGCAAGCGCCGCTGCGGCTGGTTCGACGCCGTGCTGGTGCGCCAGACCTGCATCACCGGCGGTGTGGACGGCATCACGCTCACCAAGCTGGACGTGCTGGACGGTTTCGAGAAGATCAATATCTGCACCGGCTACCGGCTGGACGGAAAGGTGCTGGTCTATCTGCCGGCTGATGCCACCCAGCAGGCGCGGCTGGAGCCGGTCTATGAGACCCTGGACGGCTGGAGCCAGACCACGGCGGGCGCGCGCAGCTGGGCAGAGCTTCCCGCCAACGCCATCAAGTATGTGCGGCGGGTCGAGGAACTGATCGGCGCGCCGGTTGCGCTCCTGTCCACCAGCCCCGATCGCGACGACACCATCATGGTGCGTGATCCTTTCGTTTGATTGATCCTTCTCTGTCTGCCTCGCGGTGCTTCGCGCCTGCCGGCAGACATCTCCCCCTTTTGGGCGCGCTACGCGCGCAAAGGGGGGAAAGCTGGTATATGCTGAGGGGCGCCCGGCGAAATGCCGGGCTCGAACGTAAGGACGGTATCGGCATGACGTGCCTCAAGCCTGCTGCAATCTTCCTGAGCCTTTCGCTGCTCACGGGAAGCGCCATGGCCGCGCCGACGGCGGCTGAACGCGCCGCCATCGAGAAAGCCCAGGTCGCCAGGATGGATGCCGCGACGCAGGACGACATCGCCCAGCGCATCGCCGCCCGCTGGACGATGCTGGCAAACGATCCCGCCGCGCCGGTGATCGGCAACCACAATGGCGACGTCACCATCGTCGAGTTCTTCGATTATACCTGCCCCTATTGCAAGGCGGTGGAGCCGCGGCTGGAGGCGCTGCTGAAGGCCGATCCGCGCGTCAAGCTGGTGCTGAAGGAATTTCCCATCCTGACGCCGCAATCGCTGGTCGCATCCCGCGCCGCCCTGGCCGCCACCCGGCAGGGCAAATACGCCGCCTATCACAATGCCATGATGCGCTTCGAGGGCCGCCTCACCGAGGCCGATATCTTCGACATGGCAAAAGCGGCGGGCCTGGACGTGGCGCGGCTCAAGCGCGACATGAATGCAGCCTGGGTTTCCGACCAGATCATCGCCGTCTTCAACCTGGCGCGGGGCATCCGCGTCTTCCAAACGCCGGCCTTCATGGTCAACGGCAGGCTGCTGGGCAGCGAATCCGCC
>CAZYGO010000127.1:0-5169 GCA_964647455.1 uncultured Rhizobium sp. | reverse complement strand
ATTGCGATAATGTCAAAGCCGCCCTGGCCATTGTCACCGATGGCGACGGGCTAGCGCTCTCCAAGCGCCGCGTCACGCTCTCGACCGCCGGGGTGGTGCCGATGATCGAAAAGGCGGGGGCCGAAATCGGCTCCGGCCTGGCGATTTCGCTCCATGCCGTGCGCGACGAACTGCGTGACCAGATCGTGCCCATCAACAAGAAGTATCCCATCGCCGAATTGCTGCAGGCCTGCCGCGATTATCCCGGCGCCTCCAATGCAAGGCGCATCACATTCGAATATGTGATGCTGAAGGGCGTCAATGACAGCCTGTCCGACGCGAAAGAACTGGTGCGGCTGGTCAAGGGCATTCCCGCAAAGATCAACCTGATCCCGTTCAACGCCTGGCCGGGCGCGCCCTATGAATGTTCCGACTGGAGCCAGATCGAGAAATTCGCCGAGATCGTCAACCGCGCCGGTTATGCCTCGCCCGTGCGCACGCCGCGCGGGCGCGACATCATGGCTGCCTGCGGACAGTTGAAAAGCGAGTCCGTGAAAGAGCGTGCGTCGGAGCGTATGGCGCGCGAGCAATCCGCCCATTTGCAGCGGATGCCGCACTAGCGCCGGAACGCGAACCCCCGCAACTCTGCGTACCGAAGCGTACGCAAATGCGTGTGTCGAATCCCGTTCGATGCCCCGAATTTTCTTGCACAAATCCTTCGCGCAATGGAAACCAGGGCACGATCACATCTGCGTGTTGGGAGTTTCGTTTTCATGGCTTTTCGCAATCTCTTGGTGGCGATGCTGCTGATTATCGCGGGCGCGTTTCCCGCATTCGCGCAGCTGGACGCAAATGGCAGGCTGCGGGGAGCTGCCTTCAACAACAAGCCGGAGGAACTTGCCCAGGCGCTTGACGAAGGCGCGGACGTGAACAGCGTCGATCAGAATGGATATACCGCTCTGATGTGGGCGGCGCAGAACAATCGCGCCGACATGGTCAAGACCCTGCTGGAGCATGGCGCGGATCCCAACCTCAAAAGCGCCACGGGCCTCACGGCTGTGAGAATGGGGCGCGACTATCCCGCCATACTGGCGCTGCTGAAGGCGCATGGGGCCGTCATTCCCCAGGGCTATGTGGTGGGAAGCGGCGGGGCGGCAACCGGCAACGGCGCACCCAGGGCCGTGGCGCCAACCGCGGCTCCCGGCACGGCGGGCACAAGGACACCTGCACGGTCTTCGGCATCCGCCGCGCCCGGCGCCTCCACCAAGGCATACTGCAGGACGATGTATGCCCGCGCCTACAGTCTCTGCGGCGCGTCCGCGCGAGACTGCAAGATCATCGCGGCCAGCAACTGGGAGACTTGCGAAAACACCGGAAGGTGGCCCTGAGGCCATCCCCGGCCGGACGCCGCCACCCGCACCATGAATATTACGTAATCTTCCCCCGGACTCACATAAACGAAAGTTTACATGTAGACAGGGAAACAACCCCGCTGGGAGGGGGTGTGTATCAAATCAAACTGCAGAGAACGGAATTTGAACCGGCACTGAACGACTAAACTAAGGTTTACTCATTCCGTGGCTGGTTCACCGCGCGAACGCGGCCCATGGCAGGCGGCATCGTCGCTGATCTCTCCCGTTTCCATCGGTACCTGTAGAGTTTGCGGTGCCCATGGCGTTTGGGCATCTCCTGGGGGGAGAGAGGTGGAGACCGCTGCGATCGGCGCTGACGCCGATATCGCGTTATCACAGGATCATGACGTGGCGGCTTATGCCGCCACATATGCCGCGAGCGGAAGGGTGCATATTCCCCGGCTTCTGCGCGAGGGCGATGCGCGGCGCCTGCATGCGGCGCTGGTTCGCCGCACGCCCTGGGAGCTGGTGATCATTCACAATGGCCCCCGCCAGATGACGCTGGCGCAATGGGATGCGATCCCGCCGGCGCAGAAGCAGGTGATGGAAGCGTCGTTCGCGGAAGGCGCCCGCACGCCGGGCCGTTTCCAGGCCCGTTACCTCAGCACTCATCTCAGCCTGAACGGCGAACCTTTCACCGGTCCGGTGCCCGAGTTGCAGGCGCTAAGCCGCTTCCTCAACAGCGAGCCTTTCCTCGCCTTCGCCCGCTGCGTCACCGGCGATGCCGCCATCCGCCTGACCGACGCCCATGCCCATTGCTTCCGGGCCGGCGATTTCCTGCACCGGCATCATGATCATATCGATGACGCGCGCACCCACCGCGTCGCGGCCTATGTCCTCAACCTGACGCCGGTCTGGGAGGCCGAATGGGGCGGGCTGCTCAACTTCCTGCGCCCCGACGGCCATGTCAGCGAGGCTTTCACGCCCGCCTGGAACGCGATCAATTTCCTCAAGGTGCCCCAGGGCCATTTCGTCAGCGCGGTGGCCGGCTTCGTCGCGGCGCCGCGCCTGTCCGTCAGCGGCTGGGTACGGCGGCGCTGACTAGCTCCGCTCCTTCGGCCAGGCTGCGTCCAGCGGCTTGGCCGGATCGGCCGTGATGCGCAGCACCGCGCAATGGTGATAGGTGTAGTTGCCCGGATTGTTGGGCGCGTGCTGCTCCATGAACTGGATCACCTGCAGGGTGCAGGCCTTGCAATTGATGTTGGGAACGGTGACGTCGGTCTCGAAGGGATCGTCCGTCCTGGCCTGGTGCGGCCACAGCCCGTCCGCCAGCACCGGCGCCGCCACCGGGTTCATGATCTCGGCCGAGACCGAGATCATCACGCCCGCCTCGTTCTTCATGGTCGGGCCCTTGGGGTCCGGCGGCAGTTCGGTGGGCGAATTCACGGCCAGCGCCACCCGGTAATGGCCGGGATGATAGACGGTTTCCTGCACCTTGATGTGCAGCGCCGTGCCGCCTTTCACGTTGGTGACGGCATAGGTGGGCTTGCCGTAGTCGGTGTTGGTGCCGCCACAGGGGCCGGCCTTCTGCGGATCGCCCAGCCGGTTCTCCTCGATCCAGGAAGCTGGCGCCAGCAGGCGGAAATGGGCGCTGGCGCCAGCGGGAACAAGAAGGCAGGCCGCCGCCAGCCCCGCGCGCCAGAAAACCGTCTTCATGTCAGCCCCGCGAATAGTGCGGTGGCAGGATTACCGGCCGGCCCCGGGCCGGTCAACGCATGGACCTTCACATCGCGCAGGCGTGCCGGGGCGTTGCCAGCTTTTCCAGGCTGGCGCGGAAGACGAAGGCCGAACTGGGGTGTTCGTCCTGGTTCACCTCTTCATGGACGTGCAGGCGCCAGCTTTCGGCGTACCAGTCATAGTCCGGCCCATCCGCCGTCCGCCGCATGGTCACGCCGCAGGATTCCACCGGCAGGGTGAAGTCGTGGGCCGCGTCGGTGCCGCGCCTGGCATCCTTCGGAACATACCAGCGCAAGGCCTCGGGCGAGCGGAAGAGGGTGAAGGACATGGCGATGGTGGGCGCGTCGTAGAGGCTGACGAAAAGCCGTTCGGTGCGGCAGTCGGTGCCGTCGGTGTCCGGCGAGGAACAGGCGATCTCACCTTTGGTGCCCAGGGTCAACAGATGCACCCAGCCGCCGGACGGCATCTGCCAGTCGCCCAGGTCGCTCATGCGCCCCAACGCCTCGGCCAGTGGCACGTCGTTGAGCTGGGGTCCGGTGAAGGGCTCCAGCTCGGCCGCCATCGCGGCGCGGGGCAGGAAGGCGAGGAAGACAAGCGCGGCCAGGATACGCATCGGCGCCACCCTTAAAGGATGGTCGAACGTATGCTACTCATCGTAGCACATCAAGCAATCTAATCGAAATCCGGGTCGCCGCCCTGCGCCGCGATGGTGCGCAGCCGGGCATTGGCGGGCGCGGGCACATTGGCCAGGTCGGCTTCGGCCTGGGCCAGCATCTGCGCCGTCAGCCGGCCGCCGGACAGGCTGCCCAGCAGGCGCAGGCTCATACCCTTGAACATGGGATAGGAACTGTGTTCGAGCAGGCCCGGAATGTCCTTTCGCACGATGGCGGCGCCCGCCGGATTGGCGGCAATGTCCTCCAGCGCGGTGTCCAGCGTGTAGGCGGCCGGTGCCGGCCTGGCGGCGCGCACCGCCGCGCTGCCGGAAACGGCGAGGGCGCTGACGGCGACAAGGACAAGCAGCGGACGCATATGCTTTCAAAGCCCGGCGCGGGCAAAAGTTCCGGCTTCCGCTGCGGCAGCCCCCCGCCAACCTTGACCTTTCGGCCGCGGGCTTTATCAAGACCGCCCGTTGCCGGAAGGTTCCGGCCGGGGGAGGGGGATACCCCAAATCCGGGCAAACAACGATCAATATCTGGGGCTTGGACCCTGTCCACCCCCAGCCGATGGAGTCGAAGCGTGGCTAGGGACGTCAAGAAGGTGGTGCTGGCCTATTCGGGCGGCCTGGACACGTCGGTCATCCTGAAATGGCTGCAGACCGAGTATGGCGCCGAGGTGGTGACCTTCACCGCCGATCTCGGCCAGGGCGAGGAGATCGAGCCCGCCCGCAAGAAAGCCGAGACGCTGGGCATCAAGGCCGAGAACATCTTCATCGAGGATGTGCGCGAGGAGTTCGTGCGCGACTATGTCTTCCCGATGTTCCGTGCCAACGCCCAGTATGAAGGCGTCTATCTGCTGGGCACGTCCATCGCCCGGCCGCTGATCGCCAAGAAGCAGATCGAGATCGCCGAGAAGGTGGGCGCCGATGCCGTCTGCCACGGCGCCACCGGCAAGGGCAACGACCAGGTGCGCTTCGAGCTGGGCTATTATGCGCTCAAGCCCGACATCAAGGTGATCGCGCCCTGGCGCGAATGGAACCTGACCAGCCGCACCAGGCTGCTGGAGTTCGCCGAGGCGCACCAGATTCCGATCGCCAAGGACAAGCGCGGCGAGGCGCCCTTCAGCGTCGATGCCAACCTGCTGCACTCGTCATCCGAGGGCAAGGTGCTGGAAGACCCGGCCCAGGAAGCCGAGAGCATCGTCTATATGCGGACGATCGCGCCGGAGGAGGCGCCAGACAAACCCAGCTATGTCGAGATCGGCTTCGAGAAGGGCGATGCGGTGAGCATCGACGGCGAGAAACTGTCGCCCGCCACGCTGCTGACCCGGCTGAACGCGCTGGGCAAGGCGAACGGCATCGGCCGGCTGGACCTGGTGGAGAACCGTTTCGTCGGCATGAAGTCGCGTGGCGTCTATGAGACCCCCGGCGGCACCATCCTGCTGG
>CAZYGO010000126.1:0-2661 GCA_964647455.1 uncultured Rhizobium sp. | reverse complement strand
GGTCTATACCGACCAGGTGCTGCATGCGGCGCTGGGCGGCGCCTTCGCGCTGGAACAGACCTTCCATATCGATCTCGACCAGATGGCAGAGCCGGAGCGCAGCCCGTTGCGGGTGCTGGAGCGGCTGAGCGGCAGGGCTCTGGCCTAGCCGGTGGCCAGCTTCTCCACGCGCGCGCCGCTCTTGGCGTAAATGCCGTCGCCGCCCGCTTCCACGAACATGTTCAGCAGCGGATCGGTGGTTTCGGTATCGCCCAGCAGCAGCAGGCCGTCCGGCGCCAGCGTGTCGGCCATGCGTTCCAGGACCGCGGCCTTGGCGGCGCGATCGAAATACATCAGCACGTTGCGGCAGAAGATCAGGTCGAGATCGTCGAGCCAGCCATAGGAATCCAGCAGATTGAAGACGCGGAAATCCACCATGCGCCGCAGATGGTCGGCGATGCACCAATGCTCGCCGCTGGGGCGGAACCAGCTGGCGCGCTGGTCCTCGGCCAGGCCGCGCCGGATTTCCACCGCGTCATAGCGGCCCTGCTCGGCGCGGGCTATGGCTTCGGCCGAAAGGTCGGTGGCGACCAGGTCTATCGTCCAGCCGGCGGCGATCAGGCCCATCCCGTCGAGGACCATGGCGATGGACCAGGCTTCCTGGCCGGTGGCGCAGGCAGCGGACCAGATGCGCAACCGCTTCTGGCGGGCACGCCGCGCCAGCAGCGCCGGCATGATCTCGTTCTGGAAGCGGGCAAAGACCGCCGCGTCGCGGAAGAAGGAGGTGTCGTGCACCGTCACCGCCTCGGTCACCGCCCGTGCCAGGCTTTCCTGCCCCAGGCGCAGTTCGCGCACCAGGGCGGTGGCGTCCCGGAAACCGAAACGGCGCATCACCGGCGCCAGGCGGCGCCCCACCAGTTCCAGCTTGGCGGGTGAAAGTGAAAGGCCGGAGCGCCGGCGCAGCAGCCGCGCCAGGAAGGCGAAATCCGCCTGGCCCAGCGCCTGCATCAGGCCGTGACGCCGATCTCGGCGAGCTTGGCGCGCACCGAAACGCGGTCGAAGGGTTTCATCAGATATTCGTTGGCGCCGGCATGGATGACATGGGCAATTTCGTCGGCATCGCTTTCGGTGGTGGCGACCAGGATCACCGGTCTATCGCCGCCCATTTGGCCGCGCACGCTCTTGAGGAACTCCACGCCCTTCATGCTGGGCAGGTTGCCGTCGAACAGGATGACGTCGGGCATTCTCTCGCGGCAGGCGCGCAGGGCGCCCATGCCGTCCTCGGCCTCGGCGACGTCGAATTTCATTTCCTCGAAAATGCGGCGCGCCACGGTGCGCAGCACCCGGCTGTCATCGACGATCAGGCAATTCATGGCCATGGCGAAAAAAGTCCCGCCTCGCGGGGCCAGGAGCGGCGGCGCGAGCGCGAAAACCCTAGCCGCAGAGAGTAAAAATCGGATTACAGCCTGTTAACCGGCGGTAACTTCCACGAATCCTTCCCCCTGATTGAGCACCAGCCCGGCATTCACCGTGCGGGAGAGCTTGTGGGTCAGGAAGGGCTGGACGGCGCGGGCGTCCACCGCCGCCAGGGTGGCCTCCCCGCGCAGCAGGCGGGCCACGTCCTCGGCCACCCGCACATGGGTGCCCTGGCCGCGGATATGGAAGCTGGGCACGGCCGGATCGGGACCGATCCGCACCGTCACGGCGCCGCCGCGCGGCAGGCAGTCCGCCGCCAGCAGGGCCGCGTTCATCAGAAGCTTGGCCCAGTCCTTGGGCCAGTAGGCCGAGCCGGTTTCCCAGGCCAGGCTGGTCTTGCCGCCGGCCAGGAGGCCGGACACCAGCCGCCCGACCTCGGCAAGGTCGAGTTCGGCCCCAGCGGAACCGGCGGCCCCGAAGGCGATGCGCATGAACTGGATGCGCGCCAGGGCCTGCTCGGCACTGGAGGTGACCAGGCGGATGGCGTCGGCGCGCATGTCGGCGTCGCGCTCATCCTCCAGCACTTCCATGCCGTTGACCACCGCGCCCAAAGGCCCGACAAGGTCGTGGCAGACCCGGCTGACCAGAAGTGCCGCGAATTCGATCTCGCTCATCGGCCCCTGGGGGGCTGGGGGCTTCTGTTCAAAGGCCTGGGCGAACATGGCGGCGCCTTATGTGTTGGCAAATGGTAAAGACGCCGAAGCATCTTAAGGAAGTCTTAATATGAGCGGCGCGCCGGGGAAACCCCTTCTCGAGCTGGCCCGCATCGCCGCGGCAGCCGGCGCGGTGGTGATGCGCCACTATGGAAGTGCCAGTGCCCGCGCCAAGGCGGACAATTCACCCGTCACCGACGCCGACCATGAGGCCGAAGCCCTGATCCTCAAGGAACTGGCGGCGGCCTTTCCCGGCGTGCCCGTGGTGGCGGAGGAGGAAGTGGCGGCGGGCCGCGGCGTGGCGGCCGCCGGACACTTCTTCCTGGTGGACCCGCTGGACGGCACGCGCGAGTTTCTCTCAGGCAATGGCGAATTCACCGTGAACATTGCCGAGATCCGCGACGGCCTTGCCGTGAGCGGGGTTGTGCATGCGCCGGCCAAGGGGCGCCTGTTCCTGGGCAAGGCGGGCGAAGGCGCCTTTGAAACCACCGAAGCCCTGGCGGCGTTCAGGCCGATAGCGGCGCGGCGCGCGCCGGGCGACGGGCTGGTGGCG
>CAZYGO010000125.1:0-3001 GCA_964647455.1 uncultured Rhizobium sp. | reverse complement strand
CAGGACCCGGCCGGTTACGAGCGGGAACATAGCCCATAGCCGGCGCGGGCGCCTCGCCTTGCGGATACCACAGCCGGTATTCCGCCAGGTCCAGCCCGAGGATGCGCAGCCGCCCCAGCGCATGGCGGTGGAACAGCCGCGCGCTGGCGAACCAGACCGGCGTGGACAGCAGCGACATGGCGATGACGGCGATGGCCAGCTTGTGGCCCTCCGGCGACAGTGCCCCCACCGCCAGGCCGGCGCTGGCGATGACGAAGCTGAACTCCCCCACCGGAGAGACGAACAGCGAGGTCTCCAGCGCCACCAGGAACTTCTCGCCCGCCAGCATCATCAACAGCCAGTTGAGGAAGGTCTTGCCGCCGGTCACCACCAGCAGCGCCGCCCAGATGATGAAGGCGTGCTGGCGCAGATAGTCCAGGTCGATCAGGAGCCCGACCGACAGGAAGAAGACGAAGAGCAGGATCGACTGCACCGGCTGCGCCATGGTCAGGGCGCTGCGGCGCAGGGTCGAATGGCCCAGGATCAGCCCGCCCAGGAAGGCGCCCAGCGCCGGCGACAGGCCCAGAAGGCCCGACAGCGCCGCGCAGAGAAAGCAGATGCCCAGGACCCCCAGCGTGCCGACATCGGCATCCTTCATCAGATATTCCGAGCCGGGGATGTGGAAGCTCTTCACCTTCGTCAGCACCACGATGCCGCCGGCCAGCAGAGCCAGCGCCAGCATCACCCGCCAGCCCACGCTCCACAGCGCCAGCAGGGTCAGGGGCGTGCCCAGCGCGTTGGTGATCAGCAGAAGCGGCACCACCGCCAGGTCCTGCGCCACCAGGATGGCCAGGGCGGTGCGCCCCGCCGGGGTGTCCTTTTCGTCGGCATCCTCCATCATCTTGAAGGCGACCGCGCTGGAGGAGATGGACAGCATCCCTCCGATCACCGCCCCGCCCAGCATTTCGCCATGGACGATGACGGTGAACAGCGTCACCGATGACGTAATGATGACAATGGTGAGCACGGTGATGGACAACGCCAGGGGCAGGGCGCGAGCGAAGGCGGAAAGCCGCATCTCCATGCCGATGATGAAGAGCAGCATCAGCACGCCCAGCTCGGCCAGGGTCTGGATGGCACCTTCGGGCTGGATCAGCCCCAGCCCCGACGGTCCCAGCCCCACCCCGACCAGGATGAAGCCGGCGGCGGCGGGCATGCGCACCCGGTTCATGAACAGGCCGAGGGCGACGGCGGCGGCCAGCAGCAGCGCCAGGGCGGTGAGGTTTTGCTCGTGCATGGAACACACTGTAAGCTGAGAAAATGCAGGAGCCCAAGCCGCAAAATGACGAGAAGCGCACCCTGATCCTCACGGGTGCGTCGCGCGGCATCGGCCATGCCACGGTGAAGCGCTTTTCCAGCGCCGGCTGGCGGGTGATCACCTGCTCGCGCCATGCCTTTCCGGAAAACTGCCCCTGGGCGGCGGGGCCGGAAGACCATATCCAGGTGGACTTGGCCGACGCCGCCGACACAAGCCGTGCCGTCGCCGAGATGCGCGAGCGCCTGACTGACGGCAAGCTGCATGCGCTTGTCAACAATGCCGCCATCAGCCCGAAGGGGCAGGGCGCCGCGGGCGATGTCCGCCTCAATGTGCTGGAATCCCCGCCCGAGGTCTGGGCCCGCGTCTTCGCGGTGAATTTCTTCTCCACCATCTGGCTGGCGCAGGGCCTGAAGGAGGAACTGGCCCGCGCCCAGGGCGCCATCGTCAACGTCACCTCGATCGCCGGCAGCCGCGTCCATCCCTTTGCCGGCGCCGCCTATGCCACGTCCAAGGCAGCGCTGGCGGCGCTGACTCGCGAGCTCGCCGCCGATTTCGGTCCCTGGGGCGTGCGCGTCAACGCCATTGCGCCGGGCGAGATCGACACCGCCATCCTCTCGCCCGGCACCGAGAAGATCGTGGAGCAGATTCCGCTGCGTCGCCTCGGCGCGCCCGCCGAGGTCGCCAAGGCGATCTATTATCTGTGCACCGACCAGTCCAGCTATGTCACCGGCGCCGAACTGGCGATCAACGGCGGCCAGCATGTCTGACGCACGCCGGCGCGGCGGCTAGGCGGAACCCGTGGCGAAATTCGACCCCCCTCCGGATCGCTGTGCCGGCCTGGTCTTCGGCTTCCATGTCGCGGCTGGCGCCGCCCGCCGGGTCGCCGAGGAAACCCTGGCCGAGGCCCTGGCGGCGCCGCAGGACTGGCTCTGGCTGCACCTGGCGCTGTCGGACCAGCGCGCCCGCCGCTTCATCGAGACGCTGGAGACCGCCCCGCCCGAGGCCCGCGCCCTGATGCTGTCGGCGGAAGACCGCATCCAGCTGCATCTCACCGACAGCGGCGCCTTCGGCATCCTGCCCGATATCGAGCGCGACTTCGCCGACCGCTCGCTGGGCAGCGGCCGCTTCGCCTTCTGGCTCGACGGCGCGCGCCTCGTCACCGCCCGCCGCCATCCGCTGCGCGCCACCGAGCTTCTGCGCGGCGAGATGGAGGCGGGCAGCGTGCCCGCCAGCCCCGCCGAAAGCCTGGCGCGCCTGCAGGCCGGCTTCGCCGCCCTGGTCGAGGCGCGGCTGGTGGTGCTGCAGGCCGAGCTGGGCCGCATCGAGGACGAGGTGCTGGCCGGCCGATTCGTGGACAACCAGGCGCTGGGCACGCTGCGCCGCGAATTATCGCGCTATGCCCGCGAATTCTCCGGCCTGCGTCATGCCATCCACCGCGCCCTTTCGGCCCGCCATGGCGGCATGACGGGCTCACCGCTGCTGGAGCATCTGCCGGGGCTGATGCAGGACGTGGAGGATTTCGACCGCGACGCGGCGGGCCTGACCGACCGCGCCCGGCTGATCTATGAGGAGATCGAGACCCGCATCGCCTCCACCACCAACCGCAGCCTGGCGGCGCTGACCGTGGCGTCGACCCTGCTGTTGCCGCCGACGCTGGTGGCGGGCCTGTTCGGCATGAATGTGGCGGGCCTGCCCTGGGCGCAG
>CAZYGO010000124.1:0-4453 GCA_964647455.1 uncultured Rhizobium sp. | reverse complement strand
TGGCCGGCGCATCCTGCGCGAATGCGGTGGAAGCGAGAGCGGTGACGGCAACCGCCGCCAGGGCGGCCATGCGTATGGAAGGGCGCATCGGGCATCTCCGGAAGAACTCGGCCCATAAGTAGCGCCGCACCGGACCCGATCAAGCGCAATCCGGCTGTCGGAAAAATAAAGTTCACGGGCGCATGGCGTTCATGCGCCGTTCAGCTTGCGGACGAAAGGATGGGGAAAAGAAAACGGCCTATGCCGCGCTGGCGGCGGTCTGGGCCGCCTTGCCCCTGCGGCGCAGAAGCTCGGCTTCCTCCTCGCTGAACAGCAGCGCCGTCAGCTCGGTGGCGAAGGGAAACTGGACCTCGACCACGCCGGGATGGTCGGGACCGCGCATTTCGCGCACCAGGTCTTCATTATAGCGGCGCAGCCAGCCGCAAAGTTCCTCATAGGCGTCCTTCTGCTTGGCGGCGAAGCAGGCGCCCGTGGCGAAGTTGCGGCTGCCCGTCACCAGCCGGACATAGCGCTTCGCCATCTCGCGCTTCTCCGCGTCGCTGGGGCGCGAGAAGTCGGCGGTCTTGCCGGCGCCGCGCTGCATCGGCAGGGCGGCGCCAAGCTCCTTGATCGCGCGCTCCATGAACTTGTCCATGGCGGCGCCGACGGCGGCGCGGTCCTTGAGCAGGCGCTGGCCCCATTCGCCGTCGCGGCGCACCTCGATCTCCTTGACGATGGCGGTGGAGAGTTCGGCGAACTGCTTGGTCTGCGCCAGAAGCGCATCGGCGTCGAACATGGGATGGCGCGCCGACAGGATCTGCGCCTGCAACCCGTCAAGGCGCATGAAGAGGATTTCACCCACCAGGCCCATGTCGGTCTTGGAGATCAGGGTGTCGCGATGCTGGCGGGCGATGGCCAGCGGCAGGCGCAGGCCCTCCCAGGGCCGCGACAGACGGTTCATCGCCACCACCGGCACATAGGGCGCGGCGTCGGGCAGGCGCTCCACCACCGCGTCATAGATGGCGCGCAGCTCCCACAGGAGTTCATCGGTCATCGGCGCCGGCGACGGCATCAGCGCCTGGATCTTCAGCATCTCCGGCGCGGCGGCCAGCAGCAGCGCGACTTCGGCGGCGTCCGCCATGGCCAGGTCGCCATCCAGCGCCACGCGGGCCTTTTTCGGTTCGGCCAGGGCGGCGCTCAACGTCGCCGAGCCCAGCACCCAGAATTCGCCGGCGCGCTTGAGCAGGTCTTCATTGCGCTTGGCGACGATCAGCGCCCTGGTTTCAGCGCAATAGGCCTGGGTTTCCTGCGCCAGCAACTCCTGGCCCAGCCAGCGCCACAGGGGCGCCACGCTGGTGCGGGCGATGACGCCCTTCTGCTTGGTCTTGCGCGGCTCCGAACTCAGCAATTCCTGGAAAGGAAGGCAGAACAGCCGGAGCGGCGTCATGGTGCGGTCGGCGGGATCGCGGCGCAGCACGGGCCGAAGGCCGGTGAGAATGTCCTCATGCGGAAGCGTCTTGCCGTCCATCAGGCGGTCGAGCTCGACCGCCCGCGCCAGGCGCGCGGCCACGTGTCCCGGCAATCCGCCGAGAAACGCCGTCAGCAATCCGGTCTTGTCCGCACTCAGCACGGTCTTCATGCCAGCTTGGGGCTTCCGGCGTTTACATTACCTGTGACAGGGTTAATGGCCTGTTAGGGCGCTTCAGGTGATGGCCGGCAGGGTCAGCCGGGCGAGGAGCCCGCCGGCCGGGGCGGCGTCCAGGGTGAAAAATCCCCCGTAAAGCTTGGAAATATCGCCGACGATGGCCAGGCCCAGGCCGCTGCCCGGCACGCTTTCATCCAGCCGCTCGCCCCGGGTCCCGACCCGGCGGCGCTCCTCCTCGGTCAGGCCCGGGCCGTCATCGGCGATGTCCAGCACCAGCCGGGGGCCATCGCGCCGGGCCGTCACCGTCACCAGGCCTCGCGCCCATTTGCAGGCATTGTCGATCAGGTTGCCCGCCATCTCCTCCAGATCCTGGCGTTCGCCGCGAAAGAACAGGCCCGGCGCACAATCCAGTTCGATCTCGATGCCGCGGCCTTCATGGATGCGGCCCAGCACGCGGGCGAGGTCGCTCAGCACCGGCTCCACCGCCGTGCGATTGCCCAGCGCGCTGACATTGCCGGCGGCCCGCGCCCTAGTCAGGTAATGGTCGACCTGCCGGCGCATGGTGAAGACTTGGCGCTTGACCTGCTCGGCCAGCGGCGATGGCGCGCTGGCCTCGGCCTCGCTCGCCAGCACCGAGAGCGGTGTCTTGAGGAAATGCGCCAGGTTGGAGACATGGGTGCGCGCCCGCGCCACCACTTCGGCGCTGTGGGCGATCAGGCTGTTGAGCTCGCCGGCCAGGGGCGCGATCTCGGCGGGGAAGTCGCCTTCCAGGCTCTGGGCCGAGCCGTCGCGGATGCGGGCAAGGGCGGTGGCGACGCGGCGCAGCGGCAAAAGGCCGATGCGCACCTGCAGGAACACCGCCACGACCAGGCCGGCGCCCAGGAGCAGGAAGGACCAGATGAGAATGCCGTTGAAGCGGGCGATCTGCTCATCCACCGCGGCCATGCTGCCCGCCACGGTCACCTTGAAGGCGCGGGTGTCGTCGGGCGCGGGCGTGGCGGTGTCGGGAAACTCGATGCGCCGCTGCACCACGCGCAGATGCTGGCGGTCGGGACCGGAGGCCTCGCCCCAGGAAACGGCGCCCTGGCGGCCGGTGAGGCGCGGCGCCAGGCGGGCGCCGAACAGCGAACGCGAAGTCAGGCTGGCGGACTGGCCGGCGATCTCGGGTTCGATCTGGTAATACAGCCCGGAATAGACGCGGTTGAAGTCGGCGTTGAGGAAACGCGCTTCCAGCGCCACGCCATTGCCGGCATCGGGGCCGGCGGCGGCGATCAGCCCATCCAGGTCGGCGCGCAGCGTGGCGTCGAAGCCTTCCTGGGCGGCGTTGCGGAACGCGGCCGACAGCACCAGTCCGCCGATCGTCAGGCCCAGCAGGGTCCAGATCGCCGCGGTGGCGATCAGGCGCGCGGCCAGCGAATTCAGCCGAAACCTCATCGAAGCCAATCTATTTGGCGTCGGCGGGAGCGTCGAGGCTGTAGCCCAGGCCGCGCACGGTCTGGATCAGGCCGGCGTCCAGTTTCTTGCGCAGGCGCCCGACAAAGACCTCGATGGTGTTGGAGTCGCGGTCGAAATCCTGGTCGTAGAGATGCTCGACCAGTTCGGTGCGCGACACCACCTTGCCGCGATGATGCGCCAGATAGGCCAGGAGGCGGTATTCCTGGCTGGTGAGCTTGACCGGGTTGCCGTTCAGCGTCACGCGGCTGGCGCGGGTGTCGATACGCAAGGGGCCGATCTCGATCTCGGCGGCGGCGAGCCCTGCGGCCCGGCGCAGAAGCGCACGCAGCCGGGCCAGCAATTCCTCGGTGTAGAAGGGCTTGGCGAGATAATCGTCGGCGCCGGCGTCGAAGCCCGCCACCTTGTCGCTCCAGCTGTCGCGGGCGGTGAGGATCAGCACCGGCATCATCTTGCCGGCCTTGCGCCATTTCTCCAGCACGGCGACGCCATCCAGCTTGGGCAAGCCCAGGTCCAGGATCACCGCGTCATAGGGCTCGGTGTCGCCCAGGAAATGGCCTTCCTCGCCGTCAAAGGCGCTGTCGACGACATAACCGGCATCGCCCAGCGCCTTGCGCAGCAGCCGCTGCAATTCCCTGTCGTCCTCCACCAGCAGAATGCGCATGGCCCTTCCCCCTCAGCGGCCGCCGCGGCGGTCACGGCCGCCGCCCCCGAAATCGCGATTGGCCGGCGTGCGCTCGCCAAAGCCGCCGAAGCGGCCATTGTTGCCGAAACCGCGATCATTGCCATCGCCCCGGTCGCCGCCGCGCTCGAAGCGGCCGCCGCTATTGCGGCCGGCGAAGCCGCCGCGGTTCTCGCCATCGCCGTCGAACTGGCGGCGATTGCCGAAGCGCGCCTCGGGCTGGCGCTCGTCCGGCCGCACATAACGCTGTGGCACGCCGCGCCCCTCATCGCCTCGGTCCGGCGGACCGGCCTGCGCCTCGCCGCGCGGCTGCTGGTTGTCGAAACGGTCACGCCCCGGCGACTGGCTGACCACCCGCCCGGTACGGGCGTCGGCGTCCAGCCACATCACCCGTCCATCGGGCGTCAGCCATTTGAGATGATAGTGGGGATTGCCGTCCTGGCTGGCCCCTTCGGCGTCGAGGAACTGGCCGGGATGGTCGCGCCGGATCTGCGGCAGGAGCCTGTCCAGCGGCTGGGCCGGCTGCGCGGCGGCGGAACCCGCCGCCAGCAAGGGGGCGAGCCCAAGGAAAAAAGCCGGGAAAACACGGGCGCGCATGGGTCTTCATCTAGAACGCACGATATGAACCCGGGAAGAATACTGCGTCCAGACCCGGTTCAGTTTCACCGGCTTAAGGTCGTTTCCATGGGACGGCA
>CAZYGO010000123.1:0-2568 GCA_964647455.1 uncultured Rhizobium sp. | reverse complement strand
TGCCAAGCGACCCTATCCAAGTGTTCACAGGCCCGCCAAGCCGTAGGCCGGTCTGCCGTTCCAATCCCCGAAAGAATTCCTTGATGAAGGGGGCATGAAGCGCCCTCATTTCTGTAGACGGCACCATCGGCACGCTGGGATGACTTGCGCTCAGTGCCCGCCGCAACCGGTAAAAGGCCATGGCACTGGCGCATTTTCCCCGATCGTTCGCCCGCGAGATTTTCTGCAAAACCAGATCGTACAGGCCGCCGACATCGAGCGGAGCCTCAAGTTCGTCTTTCGAAAAGGAAATCTCGAACGTCTCTTCCAGCGCCTGGATAGAAGAAATATCGTCGCCGTCGCCGACCCAATCCAAGGTGTTGACCATTGCCGCCTCCCGGGAGGCGGCAATTATAGGTCAACCCTGCCGGCGGGTGAAATCACCCCTTCGTCACCGCCGCCACGGCCGCGTCCAGGCATTCCTGCATTTTCGCCCGGATGGCGGCGTCGCTGACGCTGGCGGGCAGTTCGGCGCGCAGCTTGCGGAAGACATCCTCGTCGCCCTTCTCCTGGAAGTCGGCGGCGATCACCGAGTCGGCAAGCTCTTCGGCCGCCGCCCCGCTCAAGCCCTTTTCCGCGGCCGCCCAAAGGCCCAGCGCCCGGTTCCGCTTGGCCTCGACCTTGAACCGGGTTTCGGCGTCATGCGCCCATTTGTTCTCGAAGGCGCGCCCACGGTCATCCAGCCCAGTCATTGTCAACTCCCTGTAATCAAAGGCAATTCATGCAGGCCGCCAGCCCCCTGCGCAGGGCCGCGTCATGACCAGATATGGATGTGGGTATGCGCTTTGGCAACGTTGCCGATGGCCGCACCGATCCGGTAAGTTCGCCTCTCGGGCTGGCCACGGCGTTGACCGCCCTTTTCTCGAGGAAACACCCCATGAAACGCCGCCGCGTGATCTACGAAGGCAAGGCCAAGATCCTCTATGAGGGGACCGAGCCGGGCACCGTCATCCAGTACTTCAAGGACGACGCCACCGCCGGCAACGGCGCCAAGAAGGACACGATCGAAGGCAAGGGCGTCCTCAACAACCGCATCAGCGAATATCTGATGACCCAGCTGGCCGGCATCGGCGTGCCGACGCACTTTGTGCGTCGCCTCAATATGAGGGAGCAGCTGATCAAGGAAGTCGAGATCATTCCGCTGGAGGTGGTGGTGCGAACCGTCGCCGCCGGCTCGATGTCGCGGCGCCTGGGGATCGAGGAAGGCACGCCCCTGCCCCGCTCGATCATCGAATATTACTCCAAGAACGACTCGCTGAACGACCCCTGGGTCAGCGAGGAACACATCACCGCCTTCGGCTGGGCCTCGCCGCAGGACCTGGACGACATGGTCAACCTGACCATCCGGGTCAACGACTTCCTCTCCGGCCTGTTTCTCGGTGCCGGCATCAAGCTGGTGGATTTCAAGCTGGAATTCGGGCGGCTGTGGGAAAACGACTATATGCGGATCGTCCTGGCCGACGAGATCAGCCCGGACAATTGCCGCCTGTGGGACGCCAGCAGCGGCGAGAAACTGGACAAGGACCGCTTCCGCCGCGACATGGGCGGAGTGATCGAGGCCTATAGCGAAGTCGCGAAACGGCTGGGAATCATGCCCGAATCGGTGCAAGGCGAGAACAAGGGGCCGGTGCTGGTGAAATAGCATCGCCTTCTCATGCTTCGACAGGCTCGGCATGAGTATTTCTGAGGAAATTCCTCACCTTGGGCTTGTCGAAGGGTGAGCAGCGCCGAACGAGACCTATGAAAGCACGCGTCTTCGTCACCCTGAAAAACGGCGTTCTCGATCCGCAAGGAAAAGCCATCGGCCATGCCCTCAACGGGCTGGGCTTTCCCCAGGTGGGCGAGGTGCGCCAGGGCAAACTGATCGAACTGGAACTGGCCGAGAAGGACGCCGACAAGGCGAGGGCCGACCTCAAGGCGATGTGCGAGAAGCTGCTCGCCAACACCGTGATCGAGAAATACGAAATAGAGTTGAAGAGCTGAATTGGTTGGGCTCGCGCCCGTTTCTGGATGGCCCGCACGCGCTTCGCTCCGCTCGCTGGCGGGCCATGACAAGGTTCTGAGGTCATGAAGTCCGCCGTTATCGTCTTCCCCGCATCCAACTGCGACCGCGACGCCAAGGTCGCGCTGGAGGAGATGACGGGCAAAAGCCCGCATATGGTCTGGCACCAGGACACCGAACTGCCCGATGTGGACCTGGTGGTGCTGCCCGGCGGCTTTTCCTATGGCGATTATCTGCGCTGCGGCGCCATGGCCAGCCAGTCCAACATCATGCGCGAAGTGAAGGCCCATGCCGAGCGCGGCGGCGCGGTGCTGGGCATCTGCAACGGCTTCCAGGTGCTGACGGAAAGCCACCTGCTGCCGGGCGCGCTGATGCGCAATGCCGGGCTGAAATTCGTCTGCAAACCGGTGGCGCTGACGGTGGAGGAAAGCCAGAGCGCCTTCACCCGCGGCTACAACAAGGGCCAGACCGTGACTTTCCCCGTCGCCCATGGCGAAGGCAACTATTATGCCGACGACGCCACGCTG
>CAZYGO010000122.1:0-3128 GCA_964647455.1 uncultured Rhizobium sp. | reverse complement strand
CGTGGTGATGGAATTGCCGAAGGGGGTATTCATCACGATGACGCCGGCGGCGGTGGCGGCTGGAATATCGACATTGTCGACGCCGATGCCGGCGCGGCCCACGACCTTCAGCTTCTTCGCCGCCGCCAACACCTCCTTCGTCACCTTGGTGGCGGAGCGGATGGCAAGGCCGTCATACTCGCCGATGCAGGCAAGCAGTTCCTCCTTGCTCATGCCGGGCTTGTTGTCGGCTTCGACGCCGCGTTCCGCGAAAATGGCGAGCGCGGCGGGCGAGAGTTTGTCGGCGATCAGCACTTTGGGCATGGGATGCTCCATATTTTCCGTTTCCCATGAAGGGGAAGGGTGGCCCGCCGCGAGGCGGGCCGGATGAGGGGAAGGATCAGGCGCTCTTGACCTGTTCCCAGGCCCAGTCGAGCCAGGGCGTCAGCGCCTTGAGGTCGGCGGCTTCAACCGTGGCGCCGCACCAGATGCGCAGGCCCGGCGGCGCGGCGCGATATCCGCCCACGTCCAGCGCGACGCCCTGCTTCTCCAGCAGCGACGCCAGCTTCTTGGCCACCTCGGCCCTGGCCTCCTCGGAAAGGGCGGTGAACCAGGGATCGATAATCGAAAGGCAGACCGAGGTGTTGGAGCGTGACGCCGGATCGCGGGCGAGGAAACCCGCCCATTCGGACGTTGCCACCCAATCCTCCAGTACCTTGAGGTTGGCGTTGGAACGGGCGACCAGCGCCTTCAGGCCGCCAATGCCTTCGGCCCAGCCAAGGGCATCGAGCCAGTCCTCCACCGCCACCATGGACGGGGTGTTGATGGTTTCGCCCTGGAAAATCCCTTCCACCAGCTTGCCCTTGGAGGTCATGCGGAAGATTTTCGGCAGGGGCCAGGGGGGCGTATAGGTTTCCAGCCGGGTCACCGCGCGCGGCGACAGCGCCAGCATGCCGTGCGCGGCTTCGCCGCCCAGCGCCTTCTGCCAGGAGAAGGTCACCACATCCAGCTTGTCCCAGGGCAGATCCATCGCGAAGGCCGCCGAGGTGGCGTCGCAGATGGTCAGGCCGTCGCGGTTTGCCGGAATCCAGTCGCCATTCGGCACTTTCACGCCGCTGGTGGTGCCGTTCCAGACGAACACCGCGTCGTTGCCGGGCAGATATTGTTTGAGGTCCGGCAGCTCGCCATACGGCGCCTTGAACAGCCGGGTGCCGGGGATACGCAGCTGCTTCACCGCGTCCGTAACCCAATCCTCGGAAAAGCTTTCCCAGGCGAAAAGGTCCACCGGGCGCGCGCCCAGCATGGACCACAGCGCCATCTCCACCGCGCCGGTGTCGGACGCCGGCACGATGCCGAGGCGATAACCCTCCGGCATGCGCAGCAGCCGCCTGGTGCGGTCAATGGCGTCCTTGAGCTTGGCTTTGCCGGGCTTGGAGCGGTGGGAGCGTCCCACCAGCGCGCCTTTCAGCGCATCGGTGTTCCATCCGGGGCGCTTGGCGCAGGGTCCGGACGAAAAAAAAGGCCGTGCGGGGCGCACGGCGGTTTTCTCCCAATTTATTGGGGTCTTACCGGTCATGTTTCATTCCTTCCAGAATGATAGCGCCTCGTTGGGGAGGCGTGGCCCGCCGCCGATATAGGCGGACCGTCGCGCGCCGTCAATGGCGCTAGTAGCGTTCCACGCCCAGGCGGCCGGCCAACTGCCATTCCACCTTGTTGTCGACGCGGAATTCCGCCTGTTCCGCGGGATGGGAATGATAGTTGCCGATCACCAGCGGCAACCGCACAAGACTGAAATTGTTCATCTTCAGCAGTTGCCAGAAAAGCGCGTCCGCAATCGCCCGGATGGGACTGCCGTCGCCGAACCGCCAGGGATAGCGCGGCAGGGTGGCATGCACATCCATGCGCCAGAGCGTGGCCGGTCCATGGCTGGGCACGTTGTCGCTGCATCCGATGCGCGCGGCTCTCCCCGGTTCGGGCGGCCAGGCCGGAGTGCGCGCCAGCGCCTGCGCCGGAAAGCAATCCCCCACTAGGTCCGTTTCCGCCTGCGAATAGCAGATGCGCCAGTCGCCGCCGGCCAGGTGGGCATTGCCGCGCTTCAAACCCAGCGCCAGCTGTTCGGCGGCGTCCGTCGCCAGGCGGTCGTCGAGATTCAGATTCATCACCAGCGGCGTGCCAACCCGCGCCAGCGCCAGATTCCAGGCCTGGTAGATGGTAAGGGGTTCGTTGCTGCAGATGACTTCGGCATCCAGTCCATCCGGCGGTGTGTCGCCCCCGTCAAAGACATAAATGGGTCGGACGGGCACGGTCTGGCGCCGCAGATTCTCCCGGTGCGATGCCAGCAACGCATGCCGGTCTGGATTTCTGTGCCAGACGGCGCAGAAAGCCGTGATATCCGCCATTTGGTCCCTCCGGCCGCGAAGCTAGCGGATTTCCCATGCAGGGAACAGGCAGCGGAACCGGGCGTTTCCGCTGGGCAGCAATTGCACGGATTCGCCATGGTTCAGCCATCATTGATTCCCGAGGACGCGCGCGCGGGGAAGTCCGCGCCGGAACTGGGTCTTCCGCTCGACACGATGAGCTTCATCATTCTCAAGGCGCGGGAATATGACGTGAAGGAGGCCGACAGCGATCCCGATGACGGCTCCAATCCCGCCGATGACGGCCAGGCCGGTGTGCTGGTGGACAAGGGGGACGATCCGGTACGGGAAGAATTACTGGGCGCCATCGAGAGCCTGCGCGACGACCAGAAGGCCAGGCTCGTGGCGCTGGCCTGGCTCGGACGCGGTACCTACGGCCTGGACGAATGGCAGGAGGCCGTGGCCACGGCGCGGCGGGAGCACAATGCGCGCGTGGCGGAGTATCTGCTGGGCCTGCCGCTGCTGGGCGACTATCTCGAGGATGGATTGGCGATGTTCGACGAGTTTATCGTGGACCGGACCGACAGAACCGAGGGCGTCGATTCCGAGAACGAGCCGCTTGGCAACATGCCGGACAAGCCGGCGCGGCAATAGTCAGACGAAAGCGAAAGCTCCATCCGGCACATCGCCCGAATCCCCGCTGTCGAACGGGTGCGGCAGGCGCGTTGTCCGCCTGGCGCGCGCCATAGCGCGGACAATGCCATTCCCGCCGCGCCGGACGGCGGCGAATGC
>CAZYGO010000121.1:0-3012 GCA_964647455.1 uncultured Rhizobium sp. | reverse complement strand
GGTAACGTTGCCGTGGCCGCGGATGTTGAACACATGGTCTCGACCGCCGTAACCGAATTCGGCGGCGTGCACATCCTGGTCAACAATGCCGGTGTCATGGATCTCGACCAGCCTGTCGGCACCGTCGATCTCGGCGTCTGGAAACGGGTGATGTCGGTAAACGTCGATGGCCCAATGCTGGCGATGCGGGCCGCGATGCCGCACCTGCTGAAGTCGGGCGGGTCCATCGTCAACATGGCATCGGTCGCGGGCGTGAGCGGAGCGGCGGCGGGCGTGGCCTACACAACCTCCAAGCACGCGGTGATCGGCATGACGAAGAACACGGCCTGGATGTATGCCAAGCGCAATGTGCGCTGCAACGCCATCGCGGTGGGCGGCGTCAACACCAACATCATGGAAAGCGTCGACGCGACCAAGATGGACAAGGAGGGTCTCGCCCGCGCCAGCGAGTACTACCCGCTGATGCCGACGATGCTGAATCCCATCGACATCGCCAACCTGGTGCTGTTCCTTGCTTCCGACAGTTCGCGCTATATCAACGGCGCGGTCATCTCGGCAGATGCGGGGTGGCGCGCCGCATAGGCAGGAGCAGCATGGTCAGGGCCGTCCGCGTTTCGCCGGCAGGGACATGGAACGGGGCGGCCGCCGACACAGTGGTGCTGGACTACGACCAGCGCCATCGCCGCCGTCTGGCCATGAAGGGTGCCAACGGCACGGAGTTCCTGCTCGACCTTGCCGAGGCGATTGCTCTCCGCGACGGCGATGCGCTGGTGCTGGACGACCAGCGCATCATCGCCGTCAAGGCCGCGCCCGAGCCGCTGGCCGAGATTATCGCGCATACGCGTACAGAGCTGCTGCGCGTCGCCTGGCACCTCGGAAACCGCCACCTGCCGGCGCAAATCCAGCCGAACCGCATTCGCATCCGCCGCGATCACGTCATCGAGGAGATGGTCGCGGGCCTCGGCGTGTACGTGCACCACATTGAGGCGCCGTTCGACCCGGAAGGCGGGGCGTATGCGGGCGGTGGCCACCACCATCACGGCGACGGGCAGCATCATCACCACGAGGTGGAGGATGGCGCGCTGGAACACGACGACCGGCTGGATGACGAGGACGACGCGCGTGGCTGACGGACGCGCGAGCGGCGAAGACACGAGCGCGGGGGCAGACGCGACGCCCCCCCCCCCCCCTTGTGGGGGAGGGTTGGGGAGGGGGGTCGGTGCCGCGGCATCGACGGCGCCCGAGTACCCCCCTCAAGCTGCGCTAGGCGCTGACGCGCCAAGCTCCGCTGTCTCCCCCACAAGGCGGGAGAGGGAGTCGCGTGTTGCCGCGACGGAGTCGGTCGACGCCACAACGCTCCAGAAGCAGCTCGCCTGGCTGTCGCCGTCGTTCCCCGTCGGTGCGTACACCTACAGCCATGGACTGGAATGGGCGATCGAGGATGGCACGGTCACCAATGCCTCGACACTCGAGGCATGGCTCACGGCGATTCTCCGCCACGGCGCCGGCCGCACCGATGCGATCATCTTCCGCCATGCGTACCCAGCCGACGGCGACACGCTCCGCGCCGTCGCTGAACTCGCGTCGGCATTCCAGCCGTCGAAGGAGCGCCACCTGGAGTCCGTCGCGCAGGGCCGCGCATTTCTGGCCGCCGTCATGGCCGCATGGCCCAACCCACGCCTCGCCGCCGCGGTTACCACACTCGGCGCCGACCCGGTCCCCTACCCCGTCGCCGTCGCCGCCGCCGCCGCGGCCCACGACATCCCACTGGGCCCCGCCCTCACCGCCACCATCACCGCGTTCGTCGCCAACATCGTCTCTGCCGGCGTCCGCGCCATCCCCATCGGCCAGAGCGACGGCCAGCGCATCATCGCCGCCCTTGGCCCGATCGTTGCAGCGGTAGCGGAGCAATCGGCAGGTGCATCGCTCGACGACCTCGGCGGCGCGGCGCTCCGCGCCGACATCGCGTCGATGAGACACGAAACCCAGTACACAAGGCTGTTCCGCTCATGATCTCGCCCAATGGTCCGCTCCGCGTCGGCGTCGGCGGACCCGTCGGTTCCGGCAAGACCGCGCTGATGGATGCGCTCTGCAAACGCTTACGCGACCGCTACAACATCGCGGCCATCACCAACGACATCTATACGAAGGAGGACGCCGAGTTCCTCACGCGCTCCGGCGCGCTCACGGCCGACCGCATCCTCGGCGTCGAGACCGGCGGCTGCCCGCACACCGCCATCCGCGAGGACGCCTCGATCAACCTCGCAGCCGTCGCCGAGCTGCGCGCCAAGTTCCCGGCCCTCGACGTGGTACTCATCGAGTCGGGCGGCGACAACCTCGCGGCGACCTTCTCGCCCGAGCTCGCCGACATCACGATCTACGTCATCGACGTCGCGGCCGGCGACAAGATCCCGCGCAAGGGCGGTCCGGGAATAACGAGCTCGGACCTGCTCGTGATCAACAAGATCGACCTCGCCCCAATGGTCGGCGCCTCGCTGGAGGTGATGGATCGCGACGCCCGCAAGATGCGCGGCTCCCGCCCGTTCGTCTTCACCAACATGCGCGAGAAGCACGGGCTCGACACGGTCGTCGCGTTCATCGAGCAGGCGGGTGGGTTGACCGATAACGCCATGGCGGCATTGGGCAATTAGCCGCCTCGCACCATATGTCGGAAGCGCCTATAGTCCGGCCCACACGGAGCCGCGCTGATGCCTATCGTTAACCGCTTCGCCGATTTTCAGGCCGACACCGCCGCATGGCGGCGGGACATCCACCGCCATCCCGAGCTGATGTACGACGTGCATCGGACGGCCGCGACGGTCGCGGAGAAGCTCCGCGCGTTCGGCGTCGATGAAGTCGTGACCGGCATAGGCCGCACCGGCGTGGTCGGCGTCATTCGCGGCCGCAAGGGCGAGGGCACCCGCGCCATCGGGCTTCGCGCCGACATGGATGCGCTGCCGATCGAGGAGGACACCGGACTGTCCTACGCGTCGCAGAATCCCGGCAAGATGC
>CAZYGO010000120.1:0-4226 GCA_964647455.1 uncultured Rhizobium sp. | reverse complement strand
GGGGTGGGCACGCCCTCCTTGGATTTCATGAAGGAGGTCTTGTTCTCCTCCCGGATGATTTCCATGCAGAGTTCGACGCATTCGTCGCAGATGAACACGGTCGGGCCCGCAATCAGCTTGCGGACCTCGTGCTGGCTCTTGCCACAGAAGGAGCAGTAGAGCGTATTCTTGGATTCGCCGCCGCTGGCCTTGCTCATCTCTTCCACCGGGCCCTTTCCGACCCCACAGCTTCGGGTTCGGATTCAGGAACCTTTGCTGCTTTGCAAAAGACGGAAGCCGAAGCACCCGTCATCCCAACATTCGACCATGGTAGGGCCAGCCGGATCAAGAATTGTTTAAAAGCGCCCAAACCCTTCAAAAGCCAGGGAAATTGGGAACTCCGGCCCTGCGCCGGGCAATGCTTGAACCAAAAGTCTCAAGGCAAAAAGCCCGGTTTCCCGGCTATTCCGAGCCTTCAGGCGTGTCCGGCCGGCGTTCCATGACCTGGTCGATCAGCCCGAATGTCTTGGCCTCCTCGCCGGTCATGTAGGTATCGCGGTCGAGCATCTTTTCAATGGCTTCGACAGTCTGACCGGTATGGCGGGCATAGATTTCGTTCAGCCGCTTCTTGAGCTTGACGATCTCCTGGGCGTGGCGGGCAATGTCCGCCGCCTGGCCATAGAAGGAGGCCGAGGGCTGGTGGACCATGACCCGGGCGTTGGGCAGGGCCCAGCGATGGCCCTTTTCGCCGGCGCAGAGCAGCAGCGAGCCCATCGAGGCGGCCTGGCCGATGCAATAGGTGTGAATTTTCGGCCGGATGTACTGCATGGTGTCGTAGATCGCCATGCCCGCCGTGACGATACCGCCCGGCGAGTTGATGTACATGTGGATTTCCTTCTTAGGGTTCTCGGCCTCTAGAAAGAGAAGCTGGGCGGTGATCAGGCTGGCGCCATAATCCTCGATCGGCCCGGTGATAAAGATCAGCCGTTCCTTGAGCAGGCGGGAATAGATGTCGAAGGCGCGCTCGCCGCGGGCGGTCTGCTCGACCACCATGGGAACCAGGGTGTTGTTGTGGAACTCGGTCGGACTGTTCGACATGGGACGCCTCTTGCGATCGGCCTGATTCGTGCGGGATCGCCCTTAATATAGCGTTGAAGTGCTTTTTAACTACCCCCTCCGGCCTTCGCTGGCCCACGGCGCGCGTCCCCGCGCCGCGTTAATAACCGAAAGGGCGGCGCTGCGCGCCTGGCCAGCTACGGCCACCTCCCCCTCATGGCGCTGCGCGCCGATGGGGAGGCGGGTCATGCCCAAGCAGAGGGTCGCGCCGCGGCGGTCTAAGCTGTCGCTACCGCCCGCTGCGGCGCTAAAGCAAGAGCTACTCGTCCTCGGGATCAGCGAAGAGCGTGTCCTTGTCGACCTTCTTTTCGCTGACGCTGGCGAGTTCGGCGATGAAATCCACCACCTTGTCCTCGAACAGCGGGGCGCGGATCTCGGCCTGGGCGCCTGGGTTCTGGGCGTAATACTGGAACACCTGCTGTTCCTGGCCGGGGAACTGGCGCGCCCGGTTCATGATGGCGCGGTTGACCTCGTCAGCGGTGATCTGGATGCCGTTCTGCTCGCCCAGCCGGCCCAGCACCAGGCCGAGGCGGACGCGGCGCTCGGCGATGCGGTGATATTCGTCCCTGAGTTCCTGCTCGGTCTTGCCCTCGTCGGCGGCGGTCTTGCCTTCGCGGGCCAGCTCGGCTTCGACCTGGGCCCAGATGGCGGAGAATTCGGCGTCGACCATGGCGGGCGGCAGCGGGAAGTCGTGCGCCTTGTCCAGCGCATCCAGGATGCGGCGCTTCAGATGCATGCGGCTGGCCTGGCCATACTCGCCCTTGATCTGCTCGCGCACCCGCTCGCGCAGTTCGGCGAGGTCCTTCAGGCCCAGATTCTTCGCGGTTTCGTCGCTGACCACGGCTTCGCCCGGCGCCTTCACATCCTTCACCGTGACGGCAAAGACGGCGTCCTTGCCGGCCAGGTCCTTGGCGTGATAGTCGGCGGGGAACGGCACCTTCACATCCACCTTGTCGCCGGCCTTGGCGCCGATCAGCTGGTCCTCGAAGCCGGGAATGAACTGGCCCGACCCCAGGTTCAGGTTGAAATCGGTGCCGCTGCCGCCCTCGAAGGCGACGCCGTCAATGCTGCCGGCGAAATCGATCACCGCCAGGTCGCCCTTCTGCGCCGCCGCGCCTTCGCCGCGCGAGGAATAGGTACGCATGCCTTCGGCCAGGCGGGTGAGCTGCTCATCCACGGCGGCATCGTCCACGTCGGCGACCAGCTTCTCGACCTTGATCTGGGAAACATCGGCGGGCGTGAAGTCGGGCATCAGGTCCACGGTGACGGTGAAGGAAAGGTCGGCCTTGCCGTCAACCACCTGGTTGATGTCTCCCACCGGCTCGATGCGGGGCTGCACGGCAGGCTTGAGGGCGTTGTCGCTGATCGCCTTCTGGCTGCCCTCGCTGACGGCCTGCTCGACAACCTCGCCCATCACGGACTTGCCGAACTGCTTCTTGAGGAAGGAGACCGGCGCCTTGCCGGGGCGGAAACCCTTGAGGTTCACCTGGCCCTTCATCTCCTCCAGGCGCTTGGTGACGCGGCTGTCCAGTTCGGCCGCCGGCACCGTGACGGTGAACTGGCGGCGAAGATCCTCGGAGACCGTCTGGGTGATCTGCATGTCGAATATCCTACTCTAGTAAAGTGCGGGCCACCGTGGCCTTGTTTTCCTCTGCCGCGCCGGCCGGCCTGGCATTCAAATCGTCCGCTCCCCCTGGACAACGGGATGGTGCGGGCAGAGGGACTTGAACCCCCACGACTTTCGTCACTGGAACCTAAATCCAGCGCGTCTACCAGTTCCGCCATGTCCGCGTTGAAGCCGAGCCGCGCCCTATATCAAGAGTGAAGGGGGGTGGCTAGGGGGCTGCCATTTCCGGGCAATTTCCGGCCGGGGACCCGGCTATCCGACCGTCTTTTCCATGAAGACGCTGGCGATAATGGAGGCCGGCGGCATCGCGGCATAGGGGGCGAAGGCATCGCAATAGCGAAATCCGAGCCGGTCATAGAAGCGGATCGCCGCCAGGGAATGGGAGCCGGTTTCCAGCCGCAGCAGCTTGCGGCCCGAGGCGATGGTCTCCGCGGTCAACCGGGCGATGAGGGCGTCGGCGATGCCCTGCCCGCGCGCCTCGGGGCGGACATACATGCGTTTGAGCTCGGCAAAGCCGTCGAAGAACGCCACACCGCCGCAGCCCACGGCCCGTCCATCCCGCCAGGCGACGAAGAAGCGGATATGCGGCTGGAAGATCGCTTCGAGCGCCAGGCCGTGCCGCTGCTCAGGCGTATAGAGGGTTCCCAGTTCCTCATTGAGTTCGCCGATCAGGGCACGGACATCATCCGTCGGCGCCGGGACGATCGCGATGGTCAGGTCAGTCATGCCGCTCTCTTGCCAGGCCGGCCAGGACCGCCGGAAGGGCTTCCGGCAGATCTTCCGCGATCAGGCCGGGCCCGAAACGGCTGGCGGCGGCGCCATGCAGCCAGGCCCCGGCGCAGGCGGCGTCGAAGGCGGTCATGCCCTGGGCCAGCAGCCCGGCGATGAAGCCCGCCAGCACATCCCCCGCCCCGGCCGTGGCCAGGAAGGCTGGCGCGTTGGCGTTGATGGCGGCGCGCCCAGATGGATCGGCGATTACCGTGTCGCCGCCCTTGAGCAGCACGGTGCAGCCGGCACGGGCGGCGGCGGTGCGCACCGTCTTGACCTTGCTTTCCGCCTCGTCGGCCAGACCGGGAAACAGCCGTTCGAATTCGCCGTCGTGGGGCGTCAGCACGCAGCGTTCGTGCAGGCGGGCGAACAGCGCCTCCGGATCATCCTTGAAGGCGGTGAGCGCATCGGCATCGAGCACGCAGGCCGCGCCGCTCTTGAGCGCCGCCATCACCATCTCGCGCGTCTCGCCACCCACGCCCAACGCCGGGCCGATCACCACGCTGTTGAGGCGCCTGTCTTCCAGCAGCGTCGCCAGCCCGGCGGCGCCATCGAACGGCTTGAGCATGATGGCGGTGAGATGGGCGGCGTTGACCATCACGGCGTTGGGCGGCGAGGCCACCGTCACCAGGCCGGCGCCGATGCGCAAGGCGCCCCGCGCCGCCAGCCGCGCCGCCCCCGAGGTCCAGGAGCCGCCCGAGACGACCACGGCATGGCCGCGCGCATATTTGTGCCC
>CAZYGO010000119.1:0-6167 GCA_964647455.1 uncultured Rhizobium sp. | reverse complement strand
GCGCTAGCATCGCTTGCATCGCCATAGGTTGCGGTGTGAATATGTCCGACAAAAGGAATTTCGGGGAGATGAGACATGCGGACATTGGCCAAGATCACCTTCGCCCTGCTGGCAGCAAGCGCGGGTTTGGGGCTTAGCATGGCGGACGCGGCGGAGGCCAAGCGCGCACCCTTCGGCAAGCTCGCCGATGGCAATGCCGTGGAAGCGGTGACGCTGTCCAACCGGGCCGGCACCTCGATCAAGCTGATGACCCTGGGTGCCACCATCGTCACCACCATGCTGCCCGATCGAAACGGACGGGTGGACGATGTCAGCCTCGGCTTCGACACGGCGGCGGAGTACCTCGCCAAGCCTTCCTATTTCGGCGCCTCGATCGGGCGTTATGCCAACCGCATCGCCAAGGGCAAGTTCAAGCTGGACGGCAAGGAATACACGCTGGCGGCGCAGAATAACGGCCAGGCGCTGCATGGCGGCCTCAAGGGCTTCGACAAGCGGCTTTGGAAGATCGACAGCGTGACCAATGGGCCCTCGGCCAGCGTCACCATGAGCTATGTCAGCCCCGATGGCGAGGAAGGCTATCCCGGCACGCTGCGCGCCACCGTCACCTATGTGCTCAGCGACGCCAATGAATTCACCATTACCTATGGCGCCACCACCGACAAGCCGACCGTCGTCAACCTCACCAACCACAATTTCTGGAACCTGGCGGGCCTCTCCAGTGGCCGCAGCATCGAAAACCAGCTGCTCACCATCCATGCCGGCCGCTACACGCCGGTAGACAAGGTGCTGATCCCGACCGGCCAGCTGACGCCGGTGGCCGGAACGCCCTTCGATTTCCAGAAGGCTTCGGTGATCGGCCCGCGCGTGCGCGACGGCCGGAACGCGCAGGTGGTGATTGGCCGCGGCATCGACCACAATTACGTTATTGACGGCGCAGTGGGCACGATGCGGCCGGCCGTCCGGGTGGAAGACCCGGTCTCCGGCCGGGTGCTGGAGCTTTCGGTCGAGGCGCCGGGCGTGCAGGTCTATACCGGAAACTTCCTCGATGGCACCGTCGAGGGCAAGGGCCATGTCTATCGCATGACCGACGCCATCGCGCTGGAGCCGCAGGTGTTTCCCGACACGCCCAACCATCCGGCCTTCGGCTCGGCGCGGCTCGACCCCGGCAAGACCTACAAGAACACCTTCGTCTACAAATTCTCGGTGGCGAAGTAGCGTTCTCCGCGTGACGGAAAGCCGGAGGGCCGGGCAAGCCCGCCTATGGAGAGTCAAGAGGTCGGGCTCACGCAAACGGCCCGATCTCGACCCGGCGGCCTAGCAGGAAGGCATCCGCCACCAGGGCGAAGGGCGTGAAGTCGGCGTCGCTGCGGCGCGACTTCACGCAGGCAGCGAAGCGCTGATAGAGCAGCGCATATTCCGGCACCGTGCCGACATCGACCGGCTTGCCGTCCAGCGCCATTCTGGACGCACCCAGCGACAGCTTGAGCCTGCCGCCATCGGTCTCGACGTCGATGTCCCAGGTCTGCGGCCCCTTCTGGTCGAAATCGAATTCGGCGGAAACCGGAAAGCTGCCGCACGCGAAAGCCAGGCTGGCGGCGATGGGCGCGGCCTTGTTGGTGGGAAAGCGCAGCTCGCTGCTCTGCAATTGCAGCGGCGCGGGCAGGATCGCGCTCGCCACCGACAGGGCGTTGATGCCAGGATCGAAGACGCCGATGCCCGGCTCCCATATCCATTCCTGGCCCGGATGCCAGACCCGCACATCCTCCTTCCAGGTGATGGCGACGCTGCGGATCGCCTTGTCCTTCAGCCAGCCGCGCGCCGGCGCCACCGCCGCCGCGTCCCGCGAATGCCAGCTCTGGTAAAATACCGTGCCAGCATCGCCGGCGCGGGTGGCGATGTCCTGCGCTTCGGCCAGGCTGGCGGCGGGCGGCTTCTCGTTGAGGATGTCGAGGCCGGCGGCGACCGCCTGGCAGGCCAGCGCATGGCGCGTGCGCGGCGGCGTGCACAGCGCCACCGCCGCCACTTCGGGCAGCGCCGCCTTCATGGCGGCGATGGTGCGGAAATTGGGGACGCCGGGCAGTTCGGCATCGGCCAGCGTCACCGCCGCCGCCAGGGTGAAATCCGCCGAGGCGGCGATGGCGGGGACGTGCTGGTCGCGGGCAATCTTGCCGCCGCCGACAATGGCCATGGCTGTTGTCATAAACCCCTCTCCCGCCTGCTTTTTCCCTTGGCAGCGGCCCTCTAATACTCAAGAATATGTCTGAGGAATAGAGCCGGCCGACCGGACGCATCGGGGGAAACATGACGGGACAAGTCAAGCAGGGCCACGCCTTCATTCTGTCGATGCTGGCCAGCCTCTTCTTCATGTGGGGCTTCATCTCGGTGCTGCAGGACATCCTGGTCCCGCACCTGCGCGCCATCTTCGACCTCAACTACAACCAGTCCATGCTGGTGCAGTTCTTCTGGTTCGGCGCCTATTTCGTGATGTCGCTGCCCATGGCGTTCCTGCTGCAGCGCATCGGCTACAAGAAATCGCTGGTCACCGGCCTGATCATGATGGCGACCGGCGCGCTGCTGCTGGTGGGCGCGGGCCGCCTGGCCAATTTCGAGGCCCATCTCTTCGCCCTTTTCGTGCTGGCTTCGGGCGTGGCGCTGCTGCAGGTGGCGGCCAACCCCTATGTCGCCGTGATCGGCCCGCCCGAAACTTCCCATTCCCGCCTCAACCTGGTGCAGGCGATGAACACGGTGGGCGACACGGTGGCGCCGATGTTCGGTGCCTGGCTGATCCTGTCGCGCACCAAGGCGGGCACGGCGGCGGCCGGCACGGTGCTGTCCGAGGCCGACAAGATCGCCGATGCCCGCTCGGTCGAGCTGCCTTATATCGGCATCGCCATCGTGCTGCTGCTGCTGGCGGTGATCTTTTCCCTGCTCAAGCTTCCCGACCTCAACGCCAACGCCAAACGGGTGGCGCGGGAGGAACGTAAGAAGCTGTCGCTGTGGAAGCACCGCAACCTGGTCTGGGGTGTGCCGGCCATCTTCATGTATCTGATCTGCGAGATCGGCGTTGGCAGCCTGTTCATCAACTTCCTCAAGCTGCCCGAGATCGGCAACATGACCGCCGCCGATGCCGGCGGCTGGCCCCTGACCGCCCTGTGGGGCGGCATGGCGGTGGGCCGCTTTGTCGGCGCCTGGCTGATGACCTTCATCGAGGCCGAAACCGTGCTGGCCGGCGCGGCGGCGGGCGCCTTCGGCCTGCTGCTGGCGGTGGTGTTCGGCAGCGGCTCGCTGGCGATGTACGCGCTGATCGCCGTGGGGCTTTGCCACTCCATCATGTTCCCCACCATCTTCACCCTGGCCATCCGCGGCCTGGGTCCGCTGACCGAGGAAGGCTCGGGCCTCTTGATCATGGCCATCGCCGGCGGCGCGCTGGCGCGGCTGCAGGGCTGGATCGCCGACATGCACGGGCTGCAGATTTCGTTCCTCTATCCCGCCGCCGCAGAACTTTTCGTGCTGTGGTACGCGCTGCGCGGCAGCCGCGTCACCGCGGCCGAGGCGCCGGAAGCGCTGGACGGCTGAGGCCTAGAGCGCGCTCGAAACCTGAAGGCCGATCACGTCCACCGACGAGCGTGTCACGCCCGCCAGGTTGCCACGCAGCGCGTTACCGGTCTGGGTTTGGGTCAGCGCGATGGTGGAATCGTCATTGAACAGGTGGCCGAAGCTGAGGTTCAGCGCCGAGGCCGGCGACAGGCGGTATTCGACACCCGCCGCTGCCCAAGTGCGGTTGGCATCGGGAATGCGCGGGCTGCGGGTGGAATCCGGCACCGGGCTTTCGTCATAGCCGATACCGGCGCGCAGCTTCCAGGCCGGGTTCAGGCGGTATTCGCCGCCCAGTGAGGCGAAGACGGCGCCGTGCCAATTGGCCATGGTGATGTCGGCGGGCTGGGCCGGGTTCGCCGCGACGACCGTGAGATTCTTGAACCGGTTCCAGTTGGTCCAGTCCATTTCGCCCAGCAGCGCGAAATCGTCGCTCAACTGCCAGCGCGCACCGAACAACAGCATGTCGGGCATGGTCAGCTTGGTGTTCTGGCGCGCATCGGTGAACAGACCGGTGCTGGCGCGGATCGCTGCGCCCAGGCCGAAGGAATCCAGGGTGAAGGTGAGCGGCCCGCCCAGCGTGTGGAAGATGGCCGACTTGTAGGCCAGGCCGAAGCTGAGATCCGGTTCCGGCTGCCACAGCGCGCCCAGCGAGAAGCCGGTCTCCCATGAATAGCCGCTGACGCGGGCGGAGCCGTCCATGGCGCCGGGGACCGAGCCGGGAATGGAATTGGCGGCGCCAACAGTGCCGATATCGATGGCGCCGGAAAGCTCGCCGCGTGCATATTCGACATTGAGAGCCGCCCCCAGCGTCAGCTCCGGAGTCGCCTGCCACGCAATTGTCGGCGCGATATTGACGGTGATGGCCGATGTCCGCAGCGCGTAATAGCGCCCCGCCCAGCCGGTGGGGTAGTTGGTTTTCAGGCCATAGGGAACGGCGATTGAAAGCCCAATGGTCCAGTCGTCGGAAAGGCGGTGGCGGATGGCGATGTCGGGGATGGGCGCATCGCCGATGAAATTGCGCGGCGCGGCGTTTCCGCCGGTGGGCGTGCCCAGGCTGGTGGTGGCGGTGCTGAAGCTGGCATCGGAATGGGGAATGATCTCAACCAGGCTGAAGGAGGCGTCGGTGTCGGCGACGCCGGCCAGGGTGGCGGGATTGAGCGACAGGCTGTTGGGGTTGGAAAGGTCGGCGGCGGCACCGGCATAGGCCGAGCCCATGGCCACGGCGCTGTGTTCCTTCAGGCCGTACCCTGCGGCCCAGGCGGCCGGGGCCAGCCCCGGCAGCATGGCGGCGCTGTTCAGGAAAAGGACAAGACCGGCGATGCGCTTCATGGGTGGCTCCCGTGTTGCCGCCAAAATTGGCTTTTTGCCGAGTATGTGGAGGAAAAAGAATAACGTCGCGTTAACCCAGCGGGGCAGGCACTTGTTTACGGGCGCTATGGCACAATCGCTGTAAATGCTTGCGCCCGCGGCCCCGACCGAGCAAGAGGCTGGAACCACGTTCCTGCTCGATCGTCTGCGCCTGCGCTTTACCGACCTTGGCATCGAACGCCAGTTCCAGCGCGAGAGCATCGCCGAGTCCCTGGGCATCATCCGCATCTATCTGGCCGCCGCGGCCGCGCTCTACGCTGCCTTCGGCATTCTCGACATCATCACCGAGGATCCCGCCCTGCCGGTGCTGCTGTTCATCCGCGCCATCGTCTGCCCGATCCTGCTGGGCAGTTGCGCCCTGACCTTCCACCGCGCCTTTCCGAAATACGCACAGGCCGTTCTTGCCTTCGCCATGATCTCGCCCGGCTTGGGCGTGGTGGTGATGACGGCGGTGATGCAGGCGCCGTTTAGCAGCCTCTATTATGCCGGCCTTATCATGGTGGTGATGTATGGCTCCTGCCTGGTGCGGCTGCGCTATTTCTACGCCGCCCTGGTCACCATCACCCTGGTGCTGGACTATCAGGCCGCGGCCCTGATCGTGAACCCGGTGCCGTTCAAGTTCTATGTCGCCAACAATTTCTTCCTGATCATGGCCTCGTCGGTCGGGCTGTTCTCCGGCTATCTGCAGGAGCTCTATGTCCGCCGGACCTGGGTGGCGCAGAAAACCATCGAAGCCAAGAACGAGCAGACCGGCCTGCTGCTGGTCGAGGCGCAGAAGGCCAACAAGTCCAAGAGCGACTTCCTGGCCAATATGAGCCACGAGCTGCGCACGCCGCTGAACGCCATTATCGGCTTTTCCGACATCATCTCGAAGGAGATGCTGGGGCCGATCGGCAACCAGAAATATCTGGAATACTGCACCGACATCAACAATAGCGGCTCGCACCTGCTCTCGATCATCAACGAGATTCTCGATCTGGCCAAGGCAGAGTCGGGCAAGCTGCAGCTGCATGAGGAAGAGGCTGACCTGCTTGCCTGCATCGAGGACGCCTTCCGCACCTGCCGCCCCGCCGCCGACAAGAACGGCATCATGCTGGGCCTGGCGCCACGCCACGACGATGTCCTGGTGCTGGCCGACCGCCGCTTCATCCTGCAGATCGTGCTCAACCTGATTTCCAACGCCGTCAAGTTCACCCCGCGCG
>CAZYGO010000118.1:0-3332 GCA_964647455.1 uncultured Rhizobium sp. | reverse complement strand
GCTGGTGACCACCTATCTGGTGGAGTCGCCGGCCGGGCCGCCGCGCAAATACTACAAGATCACCAAGAGCGGCGCATTGGCGCTGAAATCGCAGATCGCCGACTGGAAGTCGTTCGAGGCTTCGGTTCGCAAGATTTTGGGAGAGGCGGCATGACCCGCAACGAATTCATGACCCGGCTGCGCCAGGGGCTGGTGGGGCTGAACCCTGACTATATCCGCGAGGTGATGAGCGACTACGAAACCCATTTCGAGGATGGCGCGCAATCGGGCCGCAGCGAGGAGGAAATCGCCGCCGCGCTGGGCGATCCGGGCCGCCTGGCGCGCGAGCTCAGGGCCGAAGCCGGCTTCCAGCGCTGGGAGAAGGCGCGCACGCCCGGCAACCTGGTCGGCGCCATGCTGGCGCTGATGGGGCTGGCGACGGTGGACGTGATTTTCCTCTTTCCCTTCCTCTGCGCCATGTTCGGCATTTTTGTCGGCTTCTCGGTCGCCTGCCTGGTGCTGGTGGTGGTGGGCTTCGCGCTGATGATCGGGGCGCTGTTTCCGGGCCTGGCCTGGTTCGGCGCCACCGGCGGGATCGAGGTGCTGGCGGTGGGCCTGGCCGGCGCCGGGCTGGTGGCGCTGGGCGTCGGGCTGGGGGCGCTGTTCTCGCTGGTGGTCAATTTCGTCTTCCGGGCGCTGGTGCGCTATGCGCGCCTGCATTTCCGCCTGATCGACACCGTTTCGCAGGAGGCCTGAGGCATGTCGAACAAACTTGGCTGGATCGCGTTCGGCGGCATCGCCATCGGCGCCATCTGCTTCGGCGTGGCGATGGCGGTGGGCGGCAGGAGCGTCCTCAACCATCTCGACGATTTCGACATCGGCGACTGGGACAATCCGCGCTGCGGCGTCACTCCGGCGGGCAGCGACGGCACGCGCGAGCTGGCCTGGAGCGGCGGCGACCGGGTGGCGATCAACGTGCCCGCCAATGTCCATTGGAGCCACGGCCAGGGCGACAAGGTGACGGTGACGGGCGATGCCGCCATCCTGCCGCTGCTGGAGGTGGAGGACAACCAGATCCGTTTCAACTGCCATATGCGCCGCTTTGGCAAGCGGCTGGACGTCACTCTGCCGGGGCGCGACTTCCAGCGCTTCACCATCAACGGCTCGGCCGACATGCATCTGGACGGGATCGACCAGACCAGCCTGAAGATCCGCATCAACGGGTCGGGCGAAGTCACCGCCAGCGGCAAGACGGGCGAGCTGGACTATTCGGTGGCCGGGTCCGGCGACGGCCATTTCGAGGATTTGGTGGCGGAACGGGTTTCGGTGAATGTCGCCGGCAGCGGCGATGCCGATGTTTCGCCGCACCAGCGGCTGGATGTGAACATTGCCGGCTCGGGCAAGGTGACTTTGCACAGCGAGCCGCAGCAGCTGGAGACCCATATCGCCGGCTCCGGCCGCATCATCCATACCGATGGCAGCGTCACCCGCAAGAACGGGATGTCGATGGGCAGCGACAACAACAACCGCAACAACAGCGACAGCAACCGGGACTGGGATGCGCCGGCGCCGCCGCGGCCGCCGGAGCCGCCCCAGCCGCCGCGCAACTAGGCCCCGCGCCGCGTATCCCGTGAAGAGCGGCCTGACTCAGGGGGCCGCGATGCGCACATCCGCCACGGCGAGACGGCGGTAGAGGTTGCGCCGGCGCACGAGCGGCCACCAGTCATAGAGGAAGATCTCGATCGGCCGCCAGTTGGCGACCCAGCCCAGGATGATCAGGCCTTCGCGCACCAGCGCGCCATAATGGCGGGCCCCCGGCAGGAACGGCACCAGTTGCGCCAGACTGACGCAACTGAACAGCACCAGCAGGCCGACGCCCAGCGAATAGCGCCCGATGCGGAAAAGCTCGCTGAGGCTGCCGGCGACGGCGTCGGCCCGGTAGCGGAAATAGCGCAGGAAGGCGTCGCGAATGGCGCCCGCATCCTCATGCGCGGCCTGGTCCGCCGGCATGTGCACCAGGATGCGGATGCGGTCGCGGCCGGGCAATTCGCGCGCCCAGCCGACGATGAACTCCTCGGCGTTGCGGTCGAGATCCCGCTCGCGGAAGGGCATCGGGTCGAAACTCTCGAACAATTGGCCGATCTTGTCGACCCGCAGCTCAATCGTGGAATCCATGGGCAACGCTAATGGCGGGAAGCCGCGCCGCAATTGATCCGTCTCAAGCCCCGGACGCCGCGCCGGTGCCATTGTGGCGCTGTTCGCAGCAGGAGGCGCCATGCGCACGAGCCCGATCAAGACCGGCATTGCCCTTGGATTTCTCCTGGCCCTCTATCACGCCGGATGGGCGGTGCTGGTCGCCCTTGGCGGGGCCCGGCCGCTGCTGGATTTCATCCTCTGGGCGCATTTCCTGAAGCTCAAGATCGACATCGAGCCGTTCGACGCCCACCAGGCCTCGATCCTGGTCGGCGCCACCGGCATCATCGGCTTTGTGATGGGCACCGTGCTGGGGGCGATCTGGAACCTGCTGCATCCGAAAAAGGCCTAGCACCGGATGGAGGTTCCGCCGGCCGCCGCTGCGTGCCATGAGCATGGGCGCGCGATTTGATCCGGATCAATCGGGAAAGGGAAAGGATGCGGTAGCTGTTCTGCCGATGCGGTGGCCCAACCAACCCATCCGCGTGGAAGGCAGCGTTAGCTTTCCGCAAGACTGGAGCCGCTTTGCGGCTCCATTTTTTTATTCCGGGCGGACCGGAGGCTCAGCCGGTGATCGCCCAGTTGTCCGGGTAGTAGCCGTTGAAGGCCGAGCGCGACGACACGGTATAGGCGCCCATGGCCCCGAACAGGATGTAGTCGCCATTGCCGATGCCGTCGGGCAGCATCAGCGGGCGCGGCAGCTTGTCGGCGGAATCGCAGGTCGGGCCGAAGGCGCGGAAGGGCCGCTTCTCGCCGCCCGGTGCCTTGGCCTTGCCCGCGGGCGTCAGCGTCAGGGCGGTGGGCGGATAATCCTCGTCGAACGAGGCGAAGCGCTGTTCGTCGAAGCTGCCATAGATGCCGTCATTGAGGTAGAGCCGGTCGCCGCGGCGCAACACCACCTGCGCCACCAGCGAGATCCCCGGCGCGCACAGCGCCCGGCCCGGCTCGCACATCCGGACGAGGTTTTTGGCGTCCATGTTGGCGAAGGCTTCGCGGATCATGTCGAAATACCAGTGATAGGGCGGCGGCTCCTGGCCGGAATAGGCGGCGGGAAAGCCGCCGCCGATATCCAGCGCCTGGATCGGCACGCCCGCCAGCGCCATGGTGCGGGTGGCGATCTCGATCGCCTGGGCATAGGCAAAGGGCGACAGGCACTGGCT
>CAZYGO010000117.1:0-2779 GCA_964647455.1 uncultured Rhizobium sp. | reverse complement strand
CCACTTGCCGGCCTTCAGCCGCCAGACATGGGTGAACTCGGCCTGGCCGATATCGTTGGGATTGCCGGGATGAAGGAAACGGTGCGTGCCCATCTCGATCGCGCCATATCCCGGCAGCGGGTAGACCTTCAGCGACCCGGGCACCAGCTCGCGCACCATCTTGCCGCAGATGTTGTTCCGGGTCTTCTGCACCAGATCCGCCTTGCCGACGGAAAGGCCGTCCTTGTCGTGATAGAATTCAAGGTCATCCGCCAGATAGCTGCCAAAGGTCTCCAGGTCGCAGCGGTTCGAGGCGCCGAACAGCGCGGCATCCGCCGCGGCCACCGCCTTGTAGGTCGCATCATCCGGGGGCAACGGCGCCGCCGTGGCGGCACAGGGCGCCAGGCAGGCCAGAAACAGGAAAAAAGCTGGTCGCAGGATCATCATGGCTATCTTCTAGCACACGGTACCTTGCCGCGCAAGATAGCAATGCACGTCTGTTTCGCTGGAAGGAATCGCGGGGACTGTCGGATGGGCGGCGGCAGGAACGCCGCCGGAACCCTAGCGCCGCGCCTGCACCAGGCTGGTGACGTCGAACACCTGGTGCACGATCAGGGCGACAAAGCCGTCATCGCCCAGGATCGGCCAATTCAGCGGCCGCCAGTAGCGCACCTCGAATTCCTCGCTGCCTTCGCGGCGGATATCGTATTTCTGCACCGCCATCTCGTCGGGCGCCCGCGTCTGCAGCACCCGCATCAGCGAGGCGCGCAGGTTGGAGACGCCATCGGCATAGCTTTCGCCGGGATTGTCGGGAAAGACCTCGAACAGGTGGCGACCCACGATCTCGCTTCTCTTGGTCATGGTCGCGGCCAGATAGGCATCGGTCGCATCCAGGATCACCAAGGACGTGTCGAGCAGAAGCTGCGGCATCGCCGACTGGTCGAACACGGCGCGAAAATCCACCGCGCCCGGATCGCAGGGCGAAAGCGGCAGAGGCTTTCGCATCGCCGTGCGCAGGGAGTTGGCGCTGTTTTCCATCGTGGATTGACCTGGCCGGATCAGGATTACCGGGGATGGTAATTTGTCAGCGTAAAGACCGGGTAAATCGCGGCCGGGGGTCCTTGCCGCCGAAAGGCCGGCGGAGCGGGCGCGAACATCGCAAACCAATCCTTAACGGGGGCCGGGCGAGACTGGTCCCATGTCCATCCATCCCCGCTTCGCGCACCTGCTGGAGCTTGCCGACAAGGGCCCGGCCCTGCGCGCCGCGCTGGCCGAGGAAGTGGCGGCGCTTCTGGTGCAATGGCCGGCCGACTGCCCGGCCGAGATGCGCCCGGTGTTCGAGAACCTGCTGGCCAGGACGGCGCGCGAAGTCGATGCCGACACTCGCGCCCGCCTCCGGCTGCAGCTCTATGCCGACCGCGAACTGGCGGCGCGGCTGCTGCCGCGCGAAAGGAACCCGGTGCTGCCGGTGATCGAGGCCGCCCGCCAGGGCGGCGACGTCGCCGGCGCGCTGATCGCATTGCTGGGGCTGGAGGCTAGCCGCGTCGCTGACATCCTGGCCGACGAGAGCGGCCTGGGCCTGGCCATCGCCGCCAAGGGCGCCGGTCTTTCCCGCGCCGCCTATTCCACCCTGGCGCTGCTGGTGCTGCCGCACAGCGACAATCCCGCCGCGCGGCTGGAAATCCACGACAGCGTCTCGACGCTCGAAGCGGCCCGCACCCTGCGCGGCTGGCGCAGCGGCACCCTGCCCGCGGCGGCAGAGTAGCGCCTCTAGCGCGGCTTTCTGAACACCGTGATCCGCCCAACACTGGTGTCGCCGGCATAGAGATTGCCCTGGCGGTCGAAGACGAAATAGCTCGCCTCGGTCACCTGGCCCGGGCCGATGCCCATGCCATTGCCCAGCGCTCCCACCACCTTGCCGTCGCGGGTCAGCTTCAGCCACTGCCCGTCCTGTCCGGCGCCCATCCAGGGATTGCCGTCCTGATCGAACTGGATGGCGCAGACCAGGTTGCGCATCTGCAGCGTCTTGAGGAACTTGCCGTCGCCCGAATAGACCACGATGCGATACTGCTCGCGGTCGCCGATCCAGACATCGCCATTGCTCGGGTCCACCGCCAGGCCATGGGTGGAATCGAACTTGCCCTGTCCGACCTCGTTGCCGAACCACTGGCCGATGAATTTCCCGTCGAGCGTCAGGTGGATGATGCGGGCGGCGCCGATCACATTGGCCGGGTCGGGGCTGTCCACGTCATTGGGGCTCTCATTGGCATGGCCCTCGGCGATATAAACGTCGTTATTCTTGCCGAACGCCACCATCACCGGCTGCCAGAGCAGGCGCTGGTTCTTCGCCTCGTCCCAGTCGCCGCGATGGCCGTGGGTGCCCAGAGTCATCAGCAGCTTGCCCTCGGGCGACAGCTTCATCACCGTCGAATAGCCGGCATCGGTGATCCAGACATTGTCGTCCTTGTCCACCGCCAGGCCATGGGCCTTGGACTGGTGGCCGATCACGTCATCGCCCACCGACAGGATCAGCTTCTTGTTGGCGTCGAACTTCATCAGCTGCGCCTCGCCGGGGGCGCGGCGCTGGAAGGCCCAGAGATTGCCCTTGGAATCCAGCGCCACCGAGGGCATGCCGCCCAGCCCGACCGGCGCATGATAGGAATAATCCACCGTCCAGCCCGGCATCGTGTCCCAGTTCACCCGCATCAGTTGGCCGCGGGGAAAGCCGCCGCGCCTGCCGCAGATGGTGGCGCCGCGGCAGCCCGGCACATCGTCGGTGGCGCGGATGGGATCGGGCGCC
>CAZYGO010000116.1:0-3794 GCA_964647455.1 uncultured Rhizobium sp. | reverse complement strand
CAGGAAGCCTATCCCACCGGCCCGATCGTGCCGGGCGGGATCAGCGACAAGCTGCTGTCCGATTATCCCAACCTATTTGCCGATACGTCAGCCAATTCGGCCAACAATGCGCTCTCGCGCGATGCCGCCTTCACCAGGGATTTTCTGAACCGCCACCAGGACAAGCTGCATTTCGGCAGCGACTGCAATGGCGAGGATGGACGCGGCGGCGGGGCGGCGCAGAACGCGCCATCCGTCGCGGCGGCGATCCGCGGCAAATGCGTGGCGCGCGAGACCCTGTCGGTGCTGACCAAATCCGCCACGCCCGAGATTTTCCGCAAGATCGCCTGGACCAACGCCCATCGCCTGATCGGGCTGCCGCTTTGATGAAAGGACATGCCATGAAGAAGACCATGCTGCTGACGGCGCTGCTGATGCCGTCTTTGCTGCTGGCGGGCAGCGCCCTTGCCCAGGCCCCCGCCGCCGGGACAGTGGTGGAGCAGTCCAACGAATACCGCTTCCAGCTCGACCTGGCGGTGAACCAGGCGGCGCTGAACAAGCTGCTGCCGGCCGGCTGGGAATCGGCAACGGCGGCACAGGGACCGGCCAAGGACTGCAATCTGCGCCTGATCTTCATCGACCGGGTGAATGTGCTGGGCGGCGACAACCGGGTGCTGCCGCCGGGCAAGGACATGGCGGTCTATCTGGAAGCGCCGGTGAAGCAGAGCGCCGGAACCGGCACCGGCCGCATGGTGCTGGCCGGCATCAGCGAGAACAACAGCGCCACCGCCGCGACCTTCGGTACCCTGGTGAAGGCGACGCGCGTCTCCGCCAGCCGCAATATCGCCACCAGCAATGGCAACACCACCGTCACCGAGGATTGGGACCTGACCGGCACGGGCGGCGAACATGCGCGCCTGCATGTGAAATATGTGCGCGGTCCCGCCGCCCGCGCTGCCGCCGACACCCGCTTCCTCAATCCCGCCAACCCGGCGGAGTTCGTCACCGTCCATGCCGAGCAGGAAACCGACATCGCCCGCAACGTCACCACCACCCCGCCGGACCGGGTGCAGGAATTCTCCTTCGAGGCGGGCGGCGGCAAGTTCGCGCCGCTGTTCGACGGCACGCAGAAGCCGCTGTCCTGGGACAGCCAGCCGACCTATCGCCGCAGCATCGCCAGGCCGTAGCGTTACTGCGAGGCGGCTGGCGTGGCTGGGGGCGGCGTGGACGGAACCGACGCTCCGGCCTGGCGCAGCGGCACGGCATAGTCGGCGCGTATGCGGCTGAGCGCCTCGGCGGTCTCGCGCCGGATCGCGCCGGTACAGACCGGTTCCGTCATTTTCGAGACGAACTCCCGGCGCAGCGTGACGGTGTCGCCGTCCGCGCTCCAATGCGTGTCATAGCTGAGATTGGCGGTCTTCAGGTGCATCTCCGCCGGCAGGGCCTCTGGCCGCGTGCCGGGACGGAAGGTGATGGCGATCTCCTCGCTCTGGTGCCCGGAAAGGCAGGGCGTGTCGTCGGCATCGGTGATGGCGCGGTTGTTCAGCGGCCCCATCAGGCCGTCGCCGGGCCGGGACAGGACATAGAGGGCATTGGCGGTGGTGAGCAGGCTGGTCTGCGGCGAGGGCCGGCCCAGCCGGGCGGTGCCGCTCACTTCATAGCTGTCGCCATCGCCGCTGCCGGGCAGCAGCGTCCCGGTGGCATTGGGGAAATTGTGCTGGGTCAGAAGCTGCTTGGCGGTGAGGTCGGAGCCAAGACTGCGCACGCCGTCATCGAACCGCCGCAGGGTGCTGGCCCAGGCCCCGGTCGCCCTTGTCGCCGCATCCACGATCATGACGCCCTGCTCGTTCATCACCGCCCGCACCGTATAGGTGGCGTTCAGGGCGCCTTCCGGCACCACCGGGGTCTGGTGGCGCGCCGCCCCGCTCTCCACCACATGCAGCACCGGCTTGCCGGCGTCGCCATTGGGCAGCTGGCCGAAGGGTATGTAGGCGGTGGTGGTGTCGGCATAGAGTTTCAGCTCCGGCAGCCAGGCGATCATGTGGTTGAAGTCGCTGATGGTGGGCACGCCGCCCAGCTTGTAATGGTTGCCGGCATGGATCAGCACCAGCTGCGCATCGATGCCGCGCGCCTTGAGCAGGCTGGCGAACAGCACCGCATGATCCTTGCAGTCGCCGAAGCGGTTGTTCAGCGTCCAGTCCGGATCGTGCGGAACGATGCCGCCCGCGCCCAGTTCGATCCCGACATAGCGGACATTGCGGCTCACCCACTCATAGATGGCGCGGGCCTGGGCCCGCCTGTCGCCGGCATTGGCGGCGATGGTGTCGGCCTGCTTCTGGATCGCCGGCGTCACCACGATCTTGCCGCGCACCATGGCGGCGTAATCGTGCGCGAAGGCGTCATAATCGGCAAAGGAGGAAACCAGGAGATGCTGGGTCTTGCCGATGTCGAAGATCGGCGGCGCCGCGCGTGGCGGCGCCGGCGGCGCGGAACGGTGCCAGCGATAGGTTACAAGCTCGCCCTGGCGGCTGGTTTCCTGCGGCCAACTGGCGTCGAAGCGCAAAGCCATGCCGGCGGGCGCGGTGACGGTGTAGACCGAATCCTCGATCGGGGCGGCGTCATCGATGGAGCGGGCCAGGGTGAACTGGCCGGGCATCAGCGGCGCCTTCTGGGTGGTCTTGCTGGTGAAGACCAGCGTGTCGCCGACCTGGGCGTCGGGGAAGATGATGACCTTCTGCTCGCGGTCGCTATAGACCGGCTCCAGGCTGCTGGTGGCGGCGGGCCGCTGCGTCAGGATCACCGAGGGATCCACGGGCAGCTTTCGTCCATCGGCCTTCAGGGTGTAGGCCTCGGTGATCTCGATGTCTTCCAGCGTGGCGTTGTAGGGCACCGGGAATTGCGCCGCGCGCACCGCCAGCGCATTCAGCAGCTGGACCTGCATGGTGGCAACGCTCACCGTGCGGCCGTCGGCGCCAACGGTGATCGCCTGGTCGGCATGCTTGATGCGGATCGCGGCGGCGGTAATGGCCTGCAGCTGCTGGGTGGTGAGTTGCGTCTGCGCCCCCAGCAGCAGCGTGGCGCACAGCCCCGCCAGCAGCCGCGTTCCCGGCCTGAATGCATTCATGGACGTTCCCCTTTTGCCGCCTGTGCGGCGGCCGCTTCCCCGCCCCATTTGGAGCCCGGATCGGGCAAAGGTGCAATCGGCACGCGCTGCACGTTGCGGATGAATTCGCGGCAATGTCCCGACGCCGCGGGCGGGAGGATTTTTCCGGGCTTCTGGCGGGGAAAAGGCGGTGGCGCGGGCGGCTGGCGCTGGCTAGGCTGGCGCCAAAAAGCGGGGGAGCGCTCATGAACCGTCTCGTCATCGCGGGCCTTGCGGCCTGCGCCACGGCCCTGGCCATCCTGCCGCTGGACGCGCAACAGGCGGCGCCGGTCATGCCCAGGCCGGAGGAGCTGGCGCAAATCCGGGACAAGAGCGCCCAGATCGAAAGCATTCTCGCCGCGCTGAAAGGCGCCGACGCCACGCTGGTCGGCGATGTGGCGGTCTATGCCCATGCCGGACGGATGCTGGTGGAATATCCGGAGTTGTTCGGCACCCAGGCGGCCATCGATCATGCGATGGAGACACTGGATTCGGGCATCGCCCGGGCGAAACAGCTGCAGGCCGGCGAGGCGCCATGGACGGAAAGCAGCAGCCGGATCTACGCCTATACCTCGAAGATCGACGGTTCGCTGCAGCCCTATCACGTCTCGCTGCCGGCCCATTACGACCCCACCAGGCCGGCGCGGCTCTATGTCTGGCTGCATGGCCGCCA
>CAZYGO010000115.1:0-2631 GCA_964647455.1 uncultured Rhizobium sp. | reverse complement strand
GGGGTGCAGCAGCATATTACCGTGCTGGATAAGAGCCATCCAATCACCCAAGGGCTAGGAGACGGTTTCGACATCACCGATGAGACTTATCTCTGCCCGATCTTTCCGGAGACCTTCCATCCGCTGCTTAAGACTGACTTCGTGCCCATTGCCGCCAATTTCCCGGCACAGGTAGCCGCTTCCGGCGGTAACTATGCCCATCCGCCCGGCCAGCCATTCACTGGGTGGTATAAGGCTGTTGAGAATAGCCCCATGGCCTATATCCAGCACGGACATGGCCCGGATGCCTGGAACAATGAGAGTTTCCAGAAGTTGATGCTAAATGCGATCAAGTGGGCGGCGTCAAAGGAAGCTCATGACTGGGCTCGGGCCAACCATAAGGCGATCTTTGCCTAAAGGCAGCGCACGTTGGTCCTCGGCGGCGTGATCAGCAACATGTTAGTACAGCTTGCGATACGCTCAGAAAGCGTTCCGCGAAGATGCGCGGCGGAGGCTGACGAATGGCCAAATTGAGGCTGCTTCGCAGGTTAGCGTGAACAGAGCTGGCTATCGTCATAGCCATATCGAGGCCACATGATACTGCTATTCGGAAGGCTCCGGAGCTTTTGGCTTGAGCAGGACGGCTTCTTTAGCAAGCGCCCGATAATTCTCAGCAGCCGTAATAAACATATCGTAATAGACAACGTTCCATGATTCTTTTGCAAACCGCTGCATATCAGCAGCCTTCCTTAAATAATACTCTTCGGATTCCACACCTATCCCCAAAGTTATATGCAGATTTCCAACGCGCAATTGAGAAGCTTTCTCCATAAACAAGCCCGCACAAGCAATTTCTGGTGCTGCTGTTGGCGAGCAATTGCCCTAATGCGAATTCCACTGATTCTGACAGCATCTTGAATCCTTTTGTGCTTAGTCGACCCTAATCCGGTTATCTGGATGAACGCTATGCAAGCAATTGGTGTTTTGCAGCTGACCCTCAGCGATGGAAGCGAAACGTTGTTACTGCCTTACCTAATATATGACCGCTCATTGCTGCCAGCACCTGATCTCGGCTTGCCGTCGTAGATAGCGGCAAAGCCGTATCCAGCGCGAATAGTTCGACTAAGTAGTGATGATAGGCTCCCGGCGGAGCTCCGGGCGCGATAAAACCAGGTTTGCCACTGAAGTTCGCCAACTGAACGGTACCGTCGGGCAGTGTCGCAGTTGTTGGCACTCCCTGAGCTAACGATGTCGAGGAACCTGGGATATTGAAGGCGAACCAATGGATAACATCGACAAAATTTCTGTCACGCAGTGGTTCCATATCTCGAATCTGCAATACGTAGCTCACCGTGCCATTGGGCGGATTGACCCATGAAAGAGGTGGAGATACCGGGTTGGCCGACAGCCCGCTAAATTGACTTTGCAAAACCCCGCCATCGTCAAAGCCTATACTGGTGATGACCATCGGGGGCGGACGATTCGCCGGCACTCCAGGCGTAGGTTGCGCCGAGATCGACCTTGACACCGCAACCAAGAGAGCCGCGCTCAGTTGTAACGCTCCAAGTCTCCGCATGGTAATCCTCAATGTTTTGCCAGATGAGCTTCATGGCATTGAAAACCTTAGATGCACTGACTGGACGGGCCAACAGTTCGTTAGCAAAACTGCTTGTGAACTTACGAAAACCTTACAATTTTCGCTTTGTTGTTTCGGAAGAGGTCCAGATAATATGGTCAGTATTGCTGCACCGCAGCTACCTAGTGCAACTAGCTCAATAATTTACCCGAGGCGCCTTGGATCCCTCGGCGATCGTAAGGGACGCAGTGTCGACGCACTTCAAACAGCGTGTTGGGCTTTTACGCGGGCTCCTGGCTTCAGGTGGCGCACTGGCCTGCGCTGTGGCGTTGCTGCAGGTCCCTGGAAAGGCTGGCGCACAGACGGCGCCCTCCCCCGCCGATCACCAGCAATTCCTTACCCGCTATTGCCAAGGTTGCCATAACGACCGCGCCAAGACCGGTGGCATGTCGGTGCAGCCCCTGAAGGTCGACAATCTCGCCGCCAATGACGAGACCTGGGAAAAGATCCTGCGCAAGGTGAGCTTGGGCGAAATGCCGCCCGCGGCCGCCGCCAAGCCGCCCAAGGAATCGCTCGCCGAGTTTTCCAGCTGGCTTTCGTCGTCGCTGGACATGAATGCGTCGCTGCATCCCGATCCCGGCCGCGCCACGCTGCGCCGCCTCAACCGCGCCGAATACGCCAATGCGGTGCGCGATCTGCTTGATCTCAAGATCGATGTCAGCGGCGAGCTGCCGGCGGATGATACCGGCTTCGGCTTCGACAATATCGCCGATGTCCTGACAGTTTCGCCGACGCTGATGGACCGCTATATCCGGGTCGCCGGCAAGATCGCTCGCACCGCCACAGGCTTGGTTTCGCGCAGTCCCGCCACCGTAGAGTACAAGGTCGTCCAGGATCCTTACGTCAATCAGCGCGCAAGCGACGACCTGCCGCTAGATTCGCGCGGCGGCGGCGCCTTCAAATATTACGCCCCCTATGACGCGACCTACCGGATCGGCGTCGATCTCAATCAGGCTGGCGGCACCGACGTCAAGAAACTGCCTGAAAACCACATCGAGATCTCGCTGGCGCTCAAG
>CAZYGO010000114.1:0-9627 GCA_964647455.1 uncultured Rhizobium sp. | reverse complement strand
GACAGGCCAATGCCCGCATCCGCCATGGTGCCTAGAACCACAACCTGTTCCACGTCCTGGGCATGTGCGAGCGACGTCACGGGCAGGCAGATTGCAGCCAGAAGGAGGGAACGTAGACGCATATAAATCCGGTGTTGATGAGCGACCGGGAATTACCCCATAAGGTTCCGAACCGCAATTTTAGGCTCTCAGCGTGCGCCTGAAGCGATTGGCCGGACATCCGCGAACGTCCGCTTTGGGTCAAAAGCGGTCGTTCGTATTGGCACTGAGCAGGCGATTAGTGGGGTGCTGCGCGAAGTCTAGCCCCACCCCTTGCGGCTGCATTTGCTCGAAGAATCGGCTTTCATATCGCCGAGGAGTTGCTTCGCATGGCTGCGGAACCGGCGTCATCCGCCAGGAATCCGCCATGTCACACGGACCCAACAAAGTTCGGAAAGAGCGCCTCGCTGCCGGGCAGCCGATATATAGCCCTCTGCGACAGGTGCGTAAGCTTGCATCCCAGGTGCCGTCATTAGATGACCTGCATTGCAGGGACAATTCTGGGCGATGGGTATGGGCACATTGCGGCAATGGATTGGTTTGCTCACATTCCGCAGCCCTACCATTAGCGCCCCTGATAATCAGGTGGGGATCTGGCGTCTCGCGCGACTATCTTTGTAAATCGCTTCGCTGCCGGGTCTGCGGTCACAAGGGCGGCTCTATCATGTTGCCAAGCTGGGTGGACATTCAGGTTGGTGTGCAGCCGTTCCCGGTGCATCGTAGGGCCCGAGCCTGGAGCGAAACCGTGTGTAACCTCTACAGCCAGACAAAGGGCCAGCAAGCGATCCGGGAGCTAACACGGTCGATGCACGACCGCACCGGGAACCTCCCGCCTCTTCCAGCGATATTCCCTGACAAAATGGCCCCTATCGTGCGCGGACTTGGCGCTGACCGCGAATTGCTCATGGCTCGTTGGGGGTTCCCGCCTCCCAACATTCCCGGCCAGAAATCGCGCAGCGCCTACCTTACGAATGTGCGGAACACTGATAGCCGTTACTGGCGCCCATTCCTTACCAAGCCGGAACATCGCTGCCTCGTGCCGGCCACGAGCTTTGCGGAGCCAGACAACAATCAAGGCCCCAAGTCGATCTGGACTTGGTTCGCCCGCGACGAATCCCGCCCTTTGATGTTTTTCGCTGGGATATGGCGAGAGTGGGAAGGCGAGCGGGGGCCGAAGGCAAACCGCGAGGTGGGAAAGCATCTGCTTTTCTCTTTTCTCACCACGGACGCCAGCCATGACGTTGCGCCTGTCCATTCGGACGCAACGCCCGTGTTGTTGCTGGACGAAGAGGCGCGCGAAAGATGGCTGAACGCGCCCTGGGAGGAAGCCCGCGACCTGCAAGCCCCGCCCCCACCTGGGTCGCTCCGCATCGTGGCAACCGACACTAAGCAGGATGGCAGATAATGCCTGGAGGGTACACCGAGGCCCAATGGAACGGTCTGCTTGAGCTATTCGAACAGAATGAACCCAAGGCTCCCAAAGACCGGGAAATCGCCAAATCCAAGCGCATTACCGCCGTAACGATTGCTGCCGGTGAAGCGGGCATGTTGCTGAACGTCGAACTCAACAGAGCAAAAACCCGCTTTATCTATTTGAGTGCCGCGGCGGCCCTTTCACTTGCTCGTGATATCTCTGCGGCTGGAGATGAACGCGGGTGGTGGAAGGAAGGTCTGGCCTACCAGCGAAACCCGGCATTGGTGTTTCCTACTAGCAACGATGCAAACGATGCGGATTTCGTTGCCTCGCTGCTCACCGTGGTTGCGCCAGATGGGCTATTTGTGAAGTTCGTTTTAGGGAAAGAAACAGTCACCTATGCGATGACGAAGAACATCGCCATGGAGATAATGCTAGCGGCGAAGGCTGCCGCGGATCGCCATAAATGGCTGGGCCAGTGAGACAAGCAATAGCGCCAGCGCAGCATTGACGAGCGGGGCTCATTCAGCGTCGCCCATCTGAGGCGTTCTATGGGTCCGCCAGTCCGTCGGTCGGGCCTATCGCGCGCCTTGGGAACGATATGGTTGGGGAGGATCCAAGCCCACCTCAGTGGACGGGGCGAGCCAGTTGGGTAGTTGGGGGTGGTCCTCCCCACCTCCAGCCTATGTGCCTTTGGTGGGGCCCTCAACCCAATTGCTTTATAGGAGCGCGGCTTGGTTCCATTCCGCACAGAAGCGGGCGCTGCCGTGCACTGTTACAGTTTGACTTTTGGTTGTGCGCGGTCCTCGATCGGCCAGCGGCGATAGGCAAGGATTGCGACTGTGACCGGCCAAAAGGGGACTAGCAGCACAGTCCAGCCGCTATAGCCCATTCTCTGCAAAATCCGCATGATGCAGTAGAAGGTATGCAAAAGCACCGCCAGCAAGAAAAGCTGAAATAGAAAGTCGAACAAGAAGCCCCCTTTCAGGCCGCTATCGGTGCAGCCTCAGTTTCCTCGATCAGCTTCACGATATTGCCAATATCCCAAAGGCGCTGCTCAAGGGTGCAGGCCATGGCGGGATTGTGTCGCAATACCGCGGACAGTGCGCCCGTTAATGCGCCGCCGCCAGCAGCTTCTTCATTTCTTCCCGGATGGACGCCTGCTGCATGACCAGGGTGCCGCCGGTATCGGCGCAATAAAGCGCCTTGAGGAAGGCCTTGTCCCCCGCCGTCAGGCCCGTGATCCGGTTGTCCAGGTCGCAGCCCGGCACCAGCAGGTTGGCCACCGTGTCCATCTTCTCGCAGGTCCCGAAGGCCTTGGTCTGGGACAGTATCACCAGCGCCACGTAATCGGCGATGGCGGTCAGGTCATGCGTGCGCGCTGTGTCCCGCGACGCGACGACGGTGACGGTACTCAAATGGCTCTCGATGCCGTCGCGCAGATGCGTGCCAGCGACGTTGCGGTTGCCGCACCGGCGCGACAGTTTGCTGGCTACATCCACAAATTTCACCGGGTCGCTCCGCATGCCGCCGCTTTTCAAGTCGCCACCATCAGCGACCATTGTGGTGGTGTCGATGCTGTCGCACAGCGGCGATTGTTCCTTGGTGTCCTGCACGGTGGTGCCCCGGGAGTCCGGTGTCTCGGTTCCGTACCAGGCCTGGATGGGATAGAGCACCGTCGCCAGCTGCTTGCGCTGGGCCAGGTCATGAGGGCCCAAAAGGCCCGGCGTGTATTCGGCGATGTCGTCCAGCGCCTTTTGCGGATCGGCCTCGAACATCACCACGGCATTGGGCGTGCAGGCCGCCTGATCCTGCTCCACCGGCGCGCCGCTTTCCCGCGCGATGGCGATGGCGCGCTTGGTGACGGCGTCGGAAACCTCGCGCGCCAGGCCTTCGGTCTTCAGGCAGATGGGCGCGGCCCAGCGGGGGATATGGCCGCTGAGCATCGACGGCTCGGTGAAGGTCTTGACGAAGCTGGTGACGGCCGCGTCCGACAGGGGCGCTGCCTGCACCTTCACTGTTTCCGGTTCGGACAGGACCAGGGGCGGAGCGGCGGGTTGGGCCTGGCCCGGATGGACAACACACAGCATGAGGGCCGCAGATCCGGCCAGCCAGGTTCTGTTCACGGCACCACCTCCCCCAAGGTGTGCAACTCTGGCGCGCGGTTTGTGGCGGAATTGGGCCTGGCTTGCCGCCGGCGTCAACCGTTCAGCGCGGAGCCCCCGCCGCCAGCAGCTTCTTCACTTAGGCGCTGATCGCCGATTGCTGCGCCCGCCAGCGTGCCGCCGGTGTCGGCCTTGCAGAGCGCCTTCGGGAACGCCATGTCGGCACTGTTACAGTTTGACATAAACCCGGTATTGCCCCGGCAACGGGCTAGGATAGGGTAGCTTCATGTTGGAAGCACAGGCCCGTCCCACACCCCGAAAGTTGCTGGTCCGCATGGCTGTAGCGCTGGGCTGGGCCGTCCTCCTGACCGCGGCGGTTACCTCCCACTATTGGGCTGGCCCGATGGACCCGGTTAAAGCGGTCGCGCTTGCCTTCACAATCGCGTCTATCGGAAGGGCGCTTCTTACTGCCTGGAAGCGCAATGCCTAAAGGACCATCCGGCCAGAAGCGCCCCGCTGACGCCATATCCCGCGCCGTCCAGATCAAGCGGATTGCGATGGGCAAGGAGAGGCGTCGGCTCGTAGCGTAACTATACCCTGGTGAGTGCTGCGGCCTAGCGCAGCGGTTGCCAGACATTGCGATATCGTGAAGCTGGTCAAGGGACATGAAGCTGGACTGGTCTAAAGTAGTACTTATCCTGGCATTCGTGTTTGCCTATTACGTGTGGCTTTTTGTGAATAGCGAGCGTGGCGTTTTTCACATGCGCAACTACCGCGTTGAGAAAGCCAAAGAACCCGAAGAATTTCGATTATTCCGAAGAATAATGGCAACCGGTGGTATAGCCTTCACCGTATTCGCCATCCTTATGTATGGCCGAATGCCCGCACAACCCTAGACCAATCTATGACAGTGCGCGCCGCCCCGCTATATTGCCTGGCCGGATCGGCGAGCTGTCAGCCACTGGCCCTGCAATCCGACGCTGGATCGGGTGGGAGTGAACGTCCGCTATTGGCGCAAAGCGGACATAGTGGTCATTATGAGGTGGCGGAACGCGAGCTGGTACCTTGGAGCCTCAAAAATCGACCTGCTCAGAAATACTAAGGGCATCTTCAACATCGATACCGAGGTAGCGAACGGTGCTCTCCAGTTTCGTATGGCCTAGAAGCAGCTGCACTGCCCGCAGGTTGCCAGTTTTGCGATAGATTTGCGCCGCCTTGGTTCGGCGCATGGAATGGGTCCCGTACAGGCTGCTGTCCAGGCCTGCTGCGTTAGCCCACATGTGAACCATCCTCGCATATTGTCTGATTGAGAGGTGAGGGCTTCCTCCTAGCCTACTCGCAAAAAGGTAGTCATCCTTATTCCGACTGCAGGAATTGATCCAAAGTTCGAGTGCGGCTCGCGTCGAGCTGGTGATCTCGAATTGTACGGGTCGGTTAGTCTTTTTCTGAATAATAGTCGCTCTTTCGCGAGCGCGACTCCCGGCAAACACATCGCGAACTTTTAAGCGAAGCAAATCGCACGCTCGAAGCTTGCTATCTATGGCGAGGTCAAAGAGAGCTAAGTCACGTGGATGCCCCTTCAACTCCAGCCTGATGCGGATAGCCCATACATCTTTAGGTTTCAAAGGTCGCTTTTGTCCGATCAGCTGACCTTTGTTCCAGGGAAGGTGCTTTGAAGTGGTTGGCTCCAGCATCGCGTGACTCCTGCGCCCCTTCGCCCCGTCATTTTGATCATTTTGGGGATAGGAGCTGCAGTCCGAATTTGGACAGGCCTGCAGTGGTTAGCCCCCGGTGATTCGATAGAAAGGCCGAATCGAGGTCAGGGTTATCGCTGAGACGCCGCGGTGATTGAGGGGGACTGCCCCACCCATTACCGCAGGAGGGCGGGATACAGCAGATTTCTGAAAAGGCGTACCTGTTGCCCCCGGTGTTGCCCGCAGGCAAAAGAAGGCTCAGTTCACATAACGAAATAATGCTAAGTCTTTGAAAAAAATGGCTCCCCGGGCAAGATTCGAACTTGCGGCCAACCGGTTAACAGCCGATTGCTCTACCACTGAGCTACCGAGGAACGCTCTGAAGGGCGCTATCTAGCGCCTTCGCTTTACCATGACCATATCAAACTAACGAAAGCTGAATTTTTTACCGGCCGGAGCAGGAAGATGGAGCACAAGCACAGGATTCGGCTGGGAAAGCGGGAGATTCCGCTTCCGGGCTCGCCCCTGGCGCGCATCCTGATCGGCAGCCTGTTCCTGCTGGGGGGCTGCCTCTGGTTCCTGCCGGTGCTGGGCCTGTGGATGATTCCCGTGGGCCTGGTGGTCCTGTCCATCGACATCGCCTTCGCCCGGCGCCTGCGCCGCCGGGGCGAGGTCTGGTGGGGCCGCAAGAAGACCAACAGGCGCAAAGAAAAATGAGGCCGGGTGTTGAGCCCGGCCCCAAGGCGTTGGGTAATGGTGGGGTGTCTTCAAGGAAGACGGCGGGATCATTGCCCCGCCACGGTTAACAACCCCTTAAGAATGCGGGAAAAGTCCTCCATCCTGGTTCAGGATGGTACCGGATCAGGGGGGCGTGGCGGCCGGAGGCCGGCAAATCGGTCCGGGGGACCGATTTGAGCGCCGAACGCGCCGGTCCAGGGGCGCAAGGCACGAAGGAGGGTAATTGGAGGCCTCGCCCGGAATTGAACCGGGGTTCACGGATTTGCAATCCGCTGCGTCACCACTCCGCCACGAGGCCGTCCCGGGTGGGCCGGGGCTATAACAGACAGGCGCAGCCCCCCACAAGGCGGCGGCAACCGGGCGCGTTGCCCGCCACGGCGGGCTCCTATAATCAGCCTCCATGTCCACGCACCGCCTGCTGGGGTCCCAGATGTTCGACGACGCCCGTCTTCACATGATCGACAGCCAGATCCGCCCCGCCGACGTCACCGACGCCCGCGTCCTGGCGGCCCTGGGCGCGGTGGCGCGGGAGCGCTTCGTGCCTGGCGCGGCGCGTGCCCTGGCCTATGCCGACGTGCCGGTCGAGGTGGCGCCGGGCCGCTTCCTGCTGGAGCCGCGCTGCTTCGCCAAGCTGCTTCAGCTGGCGGCGATCACCGCCGATGACCGCATCCTCGATGTCGGCTGCGCCACCGGCTATTCCGCCGCCGTGCTGGCGCGGCTGGGCAGCCGGGTCGTCGCGGTCGAGCAGGATGCCGACCTGATGCGCATCGCCAGCGAGACCCTGGCCGGCACCAACGTCATCCTGGCGCAGGGCGCGCTGATCGACGGGGTGAAGGCGGAAGCGCCGTTCGACGTGATCCTGGTGGAAGGCGCCATCGAGCAGGTGCCCGAAACCCTGCTCTCGCAGCTGGCCGAAGGCGGCCGCCTGGTGGCGGTGATGCTGGATGGGGCGGCGAATGGCGCCAGCGGCAAGGCCACCCTGTTCCTCAAGGAGCATGGCGGCATCGGCCGCCGCGCCGTCTTCGACGCCGCGGCCCCGCTGCTGGCCGGCTTCAAGAAGATGGTCGGCTTCGTTTTCTAGGCAAACCCGCCGCTTTTGTTTTGGCGTCCGGTCCGGAACCGCACCTTCCGGGGGCGATTTCATCCGCCGGGACCGGGAAATTAACCATATCTTTGCAACCCGGCGTCACTGTCCTAGGCTTCGAGGGTAAACCGGGAGCCATCATGTCCGACCCGCAGCACGAGCCGACGATGGAGGAGATTCTTGCCTCCATCCGCAAGATCATCTCCGAGGACGGTCCCGAAACCCCGGCCGCCGCCGCTCCGGCGCCCGCGCCCGCTCCCGCGCCAGTGGAAGAGCCGGACGTGCTGGAACTGACCCAGGTGTCCGCGCTGCCGCCCGAGCCGGCCCCGCAGGACGACATTGTTTTCGAGACCGTCGCCCCGGCGCCGGCCCCCACGCCGGCTCCGGCGCCCGCCGACCATGGCGACATCTTTTCCGACACCACCCGCAAGGCGATGGACGATGCCTTCGCCTCGATCCCGGACGAGGAGCCGGCCCCGGCGCCCGCGCCGCGTCCCGCCATCGCGCCGCTGGCGCCGGTGGACGGCGCTTCGGTGGAATCGGTGTTCGAGCGTGCCGTGCGCGAAAGCTTCGAGCCGGTGCTGCGCGCCCACCTGTCCGAGAATTCCGCCGCGATCATCGACGGCATGAAGCCCCTGATCCGCGAATGGATGGACGAGCATTTCCCGCCGCTGCTGGAAGGCGCCGTCCGCGCCGAGGTCGAGCGCGTCGTCAAGGCCCGCGGAGCCAAGCGGTGAGACTGCGGTGCGCGTAAGCGCATGGGCAGGTCCTGCGGACCTGCGAAAGCAGGCGAACGCCGCGAGCCAAAGCGAGCGGTCGCCCGCGGCTTGACCTAGGCTCCAAAAAGCCCGAAAGCGTCGCCGGAATTTCCGGGTTTTCCGATGCTCGACAAGACTTTCAGCCCCAGGGACGTGGAAGGGCGCATCTATGCCCAGTGGGAGGCCAGCGGCGCCTTCAAGCCCGGCCGCCGCCCCGGCGCCGCGCCGTTTTCCATCGTCATCCCGCCGCCCAACGTCACCGGGCGCCTGCATATCGGCCACGCCCTCAACAACACGCTGCAGGATGTGCTGGCCCGCTTCGAGCGCATGCGCGGCAAGGATGTGCTGTGGCAGCCGGGCACCGACCATGCCGGCATCGCCACCCAGCTGATCGTCGAGCGCCAGCTGGCCGAGCGGCAGATGTCGCGCCAGGGGTTGGGCCGCGAGAAGTTCCTGGAGGAGGTCTGGAAGTGGAAGGCCGAAAGCGGCGGCGCCATCGTCGAACAGCAGCGCCGCCTGGGTGCGAGCGCCGACTGGAGCCGCGAGCGCTTCACCATGGACGAGGGGCTCTCCCGCGCCGTGACCAAGGTGTTCGTCGAGCTCTACCGCCAGAAGCTGATCTACAAGGACAAGCGGCTGGTGAACTGGGACCCCAGGCTGCAGACCGCCGTGTCGGACCTGGAAGTGGAGAGCATCGAGGTCAAGGGCAATCTCTGGCACATCCGCTATCCGATCGAGGACAGCGACCAGCACATCATCGTGGCGACCACCCGCCCCGAAACCATGCTGGGCGATACCGCCGTGGCAGTGCATCCCGACGATGAACGCTACAAGGCGCTGGTGGGCAGGCATGCCGTGCTGCCGCTCACCGGGCGGCTGATCCCCATCATCGCCGACAGCTATTCCGATCCGGAAAAGGGTTCGGGCGCGGTCAAGATCACCCCCGGCCACGACTTCAACGATTTCGAGGTCGGCAAGCGCCACGACCTGCCGCTGATCAACATCCTGAACCGCGACGGCACATTGAACGATTCCGTCCCGGCGCCCTATCGCGGCCTTTCGACCGAGGCGGCGCGCAGGAAGGTGGTGGCCGACCTGGAGGCGCTCGGCCTCCTGGAGAAGATCGAGCCCATCACCCATGCCGTGCCGCACGACGAGAAGACCAAGACGGTGGTGCTGGAACCGTTCCTGACCGAGCAGTGGTACCTGAATGTCGAGCCGCTGGCGGCCAAGGCCATCGCGGCGGTGGAAAAGGGCGAGACAAAATTCTTCCCGGAGAATTGGGAGAACATCTATTTCGGCTGGCTGAAGAACATCCGCCCCTGGTGCATTTCCCGCCAGCTCTGGTGGGGCCACCAGATTCCGGTCTGGTATGGACCAGGAGCTCAGAACGGCGGCCATTTCTATGAGTTTGGCGATCTCGGCAGTTGGGAGTCGTTTGCCGCTGAAACTGATGCGGATGCAATCGCGCAAGCAAGTTTGTTCTATGGAAAGCCAGTCGAGGTTTTAAGTTCGTTGGTCGAGGTTTTTGACCGCGTTAAACAGAACCCGACGGCTATCTTTATTTATCGCGACGCCGACGTCCTCGACACCTGGTTCTCCTCGGCGCTGTGGCCGTTCTCGACCATGGGCTGGCCGGACAAAACGCCGGAGCTTGAAAAATTCTATCCCACCTCGGTCCTCGTCACCGGCTTCGACATCATCTTCTTCTGGGTCGCCCGCATGATGATGATGGGCATCTGGTTCATGGAAAAAGAGCGACCCAATGGGACAATGGCAGATTGGGTACCGTTCA
>CAZYGO010000113.1:0-2604 GCA_964647455.1 uncultured Rhizobium sp. | reverse complement strand
GCCTGAAGGTGGTGGCGCCCTATTTCGCCGCCGACGCCAAGGGCCTGCTGAAGGCCGCGATCCGCGATCCCAATCCGGTCTTCTTCCTCGAGAACGAGATCGTCTATGGCCGCTCCTTCCCGGTGCCCAAGCTGGACGATTTCGTCCTGCCCATCGGCAAGGCGCGGGTGGTGCGGCCCGGCGCCGACGTGACGCTGGTGAGCTATTCGATTTCCGTCGGCCTTTGCCTGGAAGCCGCCGAGAAGCTGGCCGAGATGGGCATCGAGGCCGAGATCGTCGATCTGCGTTCCCTGCGCCCGCTCGACACCGACACGGTGATCGAGAGCGTGAAGAAGACCAACCGCATCGTCACCGTCGAACAGGCCTGGCCGGTCTGTTCCATCGGCTCGGAAATCTGCGCCCGGGTGGCGCTGGACGCCTTTGACTGGCTCGATGCCCCGCCCACCCGCGTCAACGGCAAGGATGTGCCGATGCCCTATGCCGCCAACCTGGAAAAACTGGCCCTGCCGTCGGTGGATGACGTGATCGCGGCGGTCAAGTCCGTCACCTACAGGGAGTAGGGCGATGGCGACCAACATCCTGATGCCCGCGCTTTCGCCCACCATGGAGGAGGGCAAGCTCGCCAAGTGGCTGGTGAAGGAAGGCGACGCCGTCAAGTCCGGCACCATCCTGGCCGAGATCGAAACCGACAAGGCGACGATGGAGTTCGAAGCCGTCGATGAGGGGAAGATCGGCAGGATCCTGGTGCCCGAAGGCACTGAGGGCGTGAAGGTCAACGCGCCCATCGCCGTGCTGCTGGCTGAGGGCGAAAGCGCCGACGCCGTTCCGAGCACCGCTCCCGCCAAGGCTGACATTCCCGCCGCGATGAAGGACATCGCTGCCGCCGTGAAGGCGGAAACGGCGCCTGCCGCGGCTCCCGCTGCGAAGGCGGATGGCAAGCGCGTCTTCGCCTCGCCCCTGGCGAAAAGGATCGCTGCCTCCAAGGGCATCGACATCTCCGCCCTGTCCGGCACCGGCCCGCGCGGCCGTATCGTCAAGTCGGACGTCGAAAACGCCAAGCCTGGCGCGGCCAAGCCTGCCGCTGCTGCTGCTGCTGCGGGCGGGGCCGGCATGCCCGGCGTGGCGCCGCTGCCCGATGCGCGCCTGCTCTATCCCGCGGGCTCCTACGAGGAAATCCCGCACGACAATATGCGCAAGGCTATCGCCAGGCGCCTGACCAGCGCCAAGACGCTGATCCCGCATTATTACCTCACCATCGACTGCAATCTCGACGCCCTGATGGCGGTGCGCGAGAAGATGAACGCCGCCGCCCCGAAGGGGAAGGACAAGGTTCCCGCCTACAAGCTCTCGGTGAACGACTTCATCGTGAAGGCGAGCGCCATGGCGCTGATGAAGCATCCCGACGTCAACGCCTCCTGGACCGACACGGCGATCCTCAAGCACAAGGATGCCGATGTCGGCGTCGCCGTGGCGCTGGATTTCGGCCTGATCACGCCCATCGTCTTCAAGGCCCAGACCAAGGGCCTGGTCGCCATCTCCAACGAGATCAAGGAACTGGCCGGGCGCGCCCGCGAGAAGAAGCTGAAGCCCAGCGAGTATGAAGGCGGCGGCTACTCGGTCTCCAACCTGGGCATGTACGGCATCAAGAATTTCACCTCGATCATCAACCCGCCGCAAAGCTGCATCATCGCGGTGGGCGCGGGCGAGGAGCGCGCCATCGTCAAGGACGGCAAGATCGAGGTCGCCACGGTGATGACCGTCACCATGTCGGCCGACCATCGCGTCGTCGATGGCGGCACTGGCGCCAGGTTCCTGGCCACCCTGAAGCAGTTCATCGAAGAACCTGCTTCGATGCTGCTCTGAGGGCCGCGCCATGGCTGACCAATATGATGTTGTTGTCGTGGGCGGCGGGCCGGGCGGCTATGTCTGCGCCATACGCTGCGCCCAGCTGGGCCTGAAGACCGCGGTGGTCGAACGCGACCGCATGGGCGGCATCTGCCTCAACTGGGGCTGCATCCCGACCAAGGCGCTGCTGCGCTCCTCCGAAACCTGGCACATGCTGCACCGGCTGGAAGAGTTCGGCATGTCGGCCGAGAACTTCAAGTTCGACATCAAGAAAATCGTCGCCCGCAGCCGCGCCGTTTCCAAGCAGCTGTCGGACGGCGTCAGCTTCCTGATGAAGAAGCACAAGGTCACGGTCATCGCCGGGGAGGCGAAACTCGTTGCGAAGGGCAAGCTGACCGTCAACAAGGACGGCAAGACCCAAGACGTGCTGGCGAAGAATATCGTGCTGGCGACGGGCGCGCGCGCCCGCACGCTGCCAGGCCTGGAGCCCGACGGCAAGCTGGTCTGGACCTACCGCGAGGCGATGGTGCCCGAAAGCTTCCCCAAATCGCTGCTGGTGGTCGGCTCCGGCGCCATCGGCATCGAGTTCGCCAGCTTCTACCGCACCCTCGGCGCCGAGGTGACGGTGGTGGAAGTGCTCGACCGCGTCATGCCGGTCGAGGACGAGGAGATCAGCGCCTTCGCCGCCAAGGCCTTCGCCAAGCAGGGCATGAAGCTCAAGCTCGGCACCACCGTGACCGAACTGAAGAAGGGCGCCAA
>CAZYGO010000112.1:0-6862 GCA_964647455.1 uncultured Rhizobium sp. | reverse complement strand
GGCGCTGCTGGGGACCTATGCCTGCTGGCGCATCTATGATTTCGCCCATGCATGGCTGCAATGGCGGGATGTGCTGACCGCTTTCGGCCTGGGCTTTCTCACCATGCTGCGGGTGGTGGTGCTGATCGCGCTGACCTCGCTGGTCTGGACGCCGATCGGCGTCTATGTCGGCCTGAGGCCGCGCCTGACCCAGATCGTGCAACCGGTGGCCCAGTTCCTCGCCGCCTTCCCCGCCAACATCCTTTTTCCGCTGGCTGTCTCGGTAATCGTGGTGTTCGAGCTCAATCCCGATATCTGGCTGTCGCCGCTGATGGTGCTGGGCACCCAATGGTACATCCTCTTCAACGTCATCGCCGGCGCCAGCACGATGCCGCAGGAACTGCGCGACGCCGCCGACAATTTCGGCGTGCGCGGCTGGCTGTGGTGGAGGAAAGTCGCCCTGCCCGCAGTCTTTCCCTATTATGTCACCGGCGCCATCACCGCCTCGGGCGGCTCCTGGAACGCCTCCATCGTGGCGGAAGTCGCGAGCTGGGGCACGCGTACCCTGCATGCCCATGGCCTGGGCGCCTACATCGCCGATGCGGTGTCGAGCGGAGATTACCGCAAGGTGGTGCTGGGCACGGCGGTGATGAGCTTCTTCGTCGTGGTGGTCAACCGCATCCTGTGGCGGCCGCTTTACTGGTACGCCGAACGCAAATTCCGGCTAACATGAGGCTCCCATGGTAGACCTGCTGAATGTCGAGCATGTGCGGCGTACCTTTCCCCGCGGCGGCGGCGAGGAATTGCTGGTGCTGGACGATGTCAACCTCGCCCTCAAGGAAGGCGAGATCGTCGGCCTGCTGGGACGTTCCGGCTCGGGCAAATCCACCCTGCTGCGCCTGATCGCCGGCCTGGCCAGGCCGCAGGGCGGCAACCTTTCCTACATGGGCACGCCGATCGAAGGCCCGACCCAGGGCGTTGCCATGGTGTTCCAGAGCTTCGCGCTGTTTCCCTGGATGACCGTGCTGGAGAATGTAGAACTGGGGCTGGAGGCGCTGAACCTGCCCGCGCGCGAGATGCGCGAGCGGGCATTGGCCGCCATCGACCTGATCGGCCTGGACGGCTATGAAAGCGCCTATCCGCGCGAACTGTCCGGTGGCATGCGCCAGCGCGTCGGCTTCGCTCGCGCCGTGGTGGTACACCCCAATATCCTTTTGATGGACGAGCCCTTCAGCGCGCTCGACGTGCTGACGGCGGAAAATCTGCGCACCGACCTGGTCGAGCTGTGGGGCAAGAAGCAGCTGCCCATCAAGGGCATCATCCTGGTGACGCACAATATCGAGGAAGCGGTGCTGATGTGCGACCGCGTGCTGCTGTTTTCGTCCAACCCCGGCCGGGTGGCGTCGGAAATCCGCATCGATCTGCCCCAGCCGCGCGACCGCACCAGCCCCGCCTTCGAGGACTATGTCGACCGCATCTATGTCGAGATGACGGCACGGCGGGTGGAGCGCATGCGCCAGGCCCAGGGAGCGCAGAACATCGCCATGCCGCTGACCCATGTCTCGCCCAACCAGATCGCCGGCTTGGTAGAGGCGCTGGCGGCCTCGCCCTATGACGGCAAGGCCGACCTGCCCGATATCGCCTATGAGCAGGAGCTGGAAGTGGACGAGCTCTTCCCCGTGGCCGAGGCGATGCAGCTGCTGCGCCTGGCCGATGTCGAGGGCGGCGACATCAAGCTCACCCATATGGGTCGGCGCTTCGCCGACGCCGAACTCAACGAACGCAAGGAAATCTTCTCCCGCGCCCTGATGGCACAGGTGCCGCTGGCGGCGCATATCCGCAAGGTGCTGGACGAGCGCGCCAGCCACTCGGCGCCGTATCGCCGGTTCCTGGACGAGCTCGAAGACCACATGGCCGAGGACACGGCGGAGGAAACGCTGAAGACGGTCGTCTCCTGGGCACGCTTCAGCGAACTGTTCTCCTATGATGACGACGCCGAGCTGTTCAGCCTGGAAAACCCGACCTGACCGTCCTAGCCGGCGGCCGCTTCGCCCTGGCGCGCCTTTTCCAGCCGGTGCTGCTGGTTGACGAAGGCCTGGGCCTGTTCGCTCTGGAACAGTTCGCGATTCTCCTCGTCCTCCGTCACCGGAGTGATGGCATGGTCCATGTAATCGGCCCGGTTGGGACTGTGCTTGATCGGCAGGTAGCGGCGGCGGATGCGGGCATAGAGCGCCACCCAGCGCGCGATCTTGACTATGCTTTCGATCCAGTAGCGGGGATAGAAGGCCAGGATCGATTCCCGCGGCAGGGTGGAGCGGCGGTCGCGGCGGCGCTTGATGCGGAAAACCCCGAATTCCAGCGGATGCACGCCCTCGATGCCGATGCTGCCGTTGAACCAGGTGCAGAAGAAGGCCACCGTACCGGCATTGCCGCCACAGGCCAGGGTGCGCTTCAGCATCGTCTCGATATGGTCCAGCGTGTAGTAGCGCTCCCAGGCCATGCGATAGGCCGCCTCCCACTCCTGCTTCGACATCTTCGGATGGGCGGCGCAGACATGGTTGAGGTCGTACTTGTTGAGGTCGGGGTCGGTGACGATGCCGGCCCGCGTCAGCTTCTGGTGGTCCTCCGAGCCGGGCAGCGGCGTCAGGAAGAAAAATTCCAGTATGTCCACCGGCAGTTCGCGCTTGATCATGTCGATGTCGCGCTGGATGGATTCGAAGGTGTCGTCCGGGAAGCCCAGTATGTAGCCGGCATAGGTGGTGGCGCGGGCTCTTTTCCAGGCCAGCAGCATCTTCCGGTATTCGGTGATCTTGTTCTGGCGCTTCTTGGCGCCCATCAGATTGTCGGGGTTGATGTTCTCCAGCCCGATGAAGACGCGGCGGGCGCCGGCCCGGGCGCATTTCTCCACGAAGTTCGGAATCTTGTGCGCCAGGGTATCGACCTGGATGATCAGGGTGATCTTGAGTTTCTCGACCTCGCGCAGGTGGATGATGCGGTCGAGAATGGCTTCCCAGTCCTTGTTGCGGGCGAAATTGTCGTCGGTGATGAAGAAACCGTCCAGCCCCTGCCTGGCGTTCTCGCGGATGATGCGCTCGACATCCTCTGGTGTGCGGCGGCGTGAGACCCGGCCCTGGACGTTGATGATGGTGCAGAAGGAGCATTGATAGGGACAGCCGCGCCCGGCATCGAAGCTGGTCAGCGCCCCCACCGTGCGCCCGGCCCGCGCCGCCGGCAGGATGGGAACCGACTCGCCCGCGATGCTGGGCAGTTCGTCCATGTAGTTGTAGACCGGCTTGAGCGCGTTCGCCGCGGCGTCGCGCAGCACGATCTCCAGCCGCCCTTCCGCCTCGCCGGCGAACAGCGACAGGCCCATGGCACGAGCGCGGTCGAGGTCCTTGTCCCTGCCCTCGAGCATGGAGATGACGCCGGAAACGTGGAAGCCTCCGATCGCCACCTTGATGCCCTGTTGGCGCAGGGGCGCGGCGATGTCGAGGGCGCGGGGAAACTGGTTGGACTGCACCCCCACCAGCATCACCATGCCGTCGCCGGCCTGCCGGATCAGGCGCGCCAGGCGCGCGGGTCGGATCACGGTGTTGGTCTCGTCCATGGCGCGAATGTCGATTTCGACATCCGCGCCCAGCACATGGCGCTCGGCGCAATCGCGTGCCAGGCCATAGACCGCGGCCAGGGAGTTCGATGGAATGCCGGACAGCACCCACTGGATGACATAGCCGTCATCATCATAATGCGACGGCTTCACCAGGATCAGGCAAAATCTGCGCTTGGACATGTCCCCCCGCAATGCTGTCAGCATGTCAGTTTCCCGGCGCAGAAAACGGGCCCGGGCCTCAGGTCACCCCCTGACGAACTTTTTCCAGATGGTGCTGCTGGCTGACAAAGGCCCTGGCCGCGTCGGTCTGGAAGATCTCCAGCGCGCTCTCTTCCTCGTCGGTCACCGGGGTGAGCGCCGTATCGGTATAGGCCATGCGGGCCGGATCGCGCTTGATGGAAAGGTAGATGCGGCGCAGGCCCAGATAGAGCGAGGCCCAGCGCCAAAGCTTCACCACCGTTTCCAGCCAATAGACCGGATAGAAACGCCAGGCCGGGACCAGCTTCAGGCCCGGCCGCCGCGCCGTGCGGCAGCGCCGGCGCAGGAAGCCGCTTTCCAGGGGATGGATCTTCTCGATGGTGATGGAACCGGTGAACCAGGTGGCGAGGAAGAGGACATTTGCCGGATTGGAACGCTTGGCGAAGGCGCGCCGCAGCATGGTCTCGATATGCTCGCGCGTGTAGTAGCGCGCCCAGGCCATCTGGTAGGCCCGGTCCCATTCCGCCGCGCTCATCTTCGGATGGGTGGTGCAGACATGGTTGAGGTCGTACTTGTTGAGGTCGGGGTCGAGCGGCGCCCCGGCACGGAACAGTTTCTGGTGATCCTCCGAGCCCGGCAGCGGCGTCAGGTAGAAGAATTCCAGCAGGTCCACCGGCAGTTCGCGCTTGATGACGTCAATGTCGTGCAGGATCGAGTCCGGCGTGTCGCCGGGGAAGCCGAGTATGTAGCCGGCATAGGTGACGACGCCGACGCTCTTCCAGGCCAGCAGCATCTTGCGGTATTCGGTGATCTTGTTCTGGCGCTTCTTGGCGCCCAGAAGGTTGTCGGGATTGATGTTCTCCAGCCCGATGAAGACGCGCTTGATGCCGGCGCGCGCCGCCTTCTCGACGAAATTGGGCAGCTTGTGGCAGAGCGTGTCCACCTGGATGATGCAGGACATTTTCAGCCCCTCGACCTCGCGCAGATGGATCATGCGGTCGAGGATGGCCTCCCAGTCCTTGTTGCGGGCGAAATTGTCGTCGGTGATGAAGAAGCTGTGCAGGCCCTGGGCGATGTTGGCGCGGATGATGGCCTCGATGTCGGCGGGCGAGCGGCGGCGCGACTTGCGACCCTGCACGTTGATGATGGTGCAGAAGGAGCATTGATAGGGGCAGCCGCGCCCGGCATCGAAGCTAGTGACGCCGCCGGCGGTGCGGAACACACGCTCCGCCGCCAGGTGCGGGATCGGCGTGCCTTCGATAGACGGCAGATCGTCCATGAAATCGTAGAGCGGCTTGAGCGCGCCGGCGGCAGCGTCGGCCAGCACCTGTTCCAGCCGCCCCTCCGCCTCGCCGGCAAAGAGCGACAGGCCCATCGCCCGGGCGCGGTCGAGATGGGCATCCTGGCCGTTCAGCATCGAAAGCACGCCGGAGACATGGAAGCCGCCGATGGCGACCACCACGCCCGCCTCGCGCAGCGGCCCGGCAATGTCCAGCGCGCGGGGAAACTGGTTGGACTGCACCCCCACCAGCATCACCATGCCGGCATCGGCGGCCCGGATGCGGCGGATCAGTGCCCGCGGATCGATATGGGTATTGGTCTCGTCCAGCGCCTCGATCTCGATCCGGGTATCGGGGCCCAGAACCTGGCGTTCGGCGCAGTCGCGCGCCAGGCCGTACAAGGCCGCCAGCGAGTTGGAGGGAATGGAGGAACGGTACCACTGGATGACATAGCCATCGTCGTCATAGTGCGACGGCTTCACCAGGATCAGACGGAATGTGCGCATGCCCCGACACGCCCCCACCACGGGGTATTACTAGCACGTAACGTTGCCGCTGGAAATGTGGGGGCTTCAGGCCGAAAGGGCGTTGCGCTTGGCGACGCAGCGGGCGGCAGGCAGCACCAGCCGCGCCCTGGTGCCCTGGTTCAGGATGCTCTCCAGCTCCAGCCGTCCGCCATGACATTCGATCAGTGACTTGGCCAGCGACAGGCCGAGGCCCGTGCCTTCGTGATTGCGCGCCAGCGGCGAGGCGATCTGGCGGAACGGCTCCAGCGCCAGCGGTATGGCTTCCGGCGCCATGCCGATGCCGGTGTCGCTGACCGTCAGGCGGCATTCGCCACCGTCGCGGTAATCCGCCAGCAGCGTGACCGTGCCGCCGGCCGGCGTGAACTTGACGGCGTTGGACAGAAGATTGAGCAGCACCTGCTTCAGCCTGAGGCGGTCAACGATCAGGTTGGGCAGGCCGGGCGCGAAACGTTGCTGCAGCTTCAGGCCCGCCTCCTGGGCGCGGCGGCGCATCAGGCGCAGGCACTCGGCCAGCAGGTCGGCGGTGACGATTTCCTCGTCGGCCATGTCGAACTTGCCAGCCTCGGCCTTGGAGAGATCGAGGATGTCGTTGATCAGCGCCAGGAGGTGCTTTCCGGCGCCATGGACATCGCGGGCATATTCCTTGTAACGGGCATGGCCGAGCGGTCCGAACAGCTCGCTGCCGAGCACCTCGGAGAAGCCGATTATGGCATTCAGCGGCGTACGCAGCTCATGGCTCATCAGGGCAAGGAAGTCGCCCTTGGCCTTGGAGGAGGCGGTGGCGGCGTTCAGCGCCCGGCCGAGATCGCTTTCGCGCGCCAGCGCCAGCTCCACCTTGCTACGCAGGAGGCCCTCGCCCGTGCCGATGCCCATATAGCGGCCGCCGCGCGTCACGACGAAGCACTCGATCAGGGCGTTGGGATCCTCGGCCAGCAGCATGGCGCCCAGGTCGGTGGCCTGGACCTTCTCATCCACCACCAGCGGCGCATTGTTGGCCAGGGTGAGGATGGGCTTGCGGCTGTAAAGCTCCGGCGAATACTGGCGGGCATAGCGCGCCATGTACATCAGCCGGTTGACCAGCCCTTCGACATGGCCGTCCTCGTCCAGCACGGCGGCGGCCGGCACCTGCGGATTGGCCAGCAGCCACTTGAAAACCTCGCCGCAGGTCTGTCGTACCGACAGTGAAGGCAGCGGCAATGCAAGCTGGCCGGCCGTTTTCGCGCCCGGCACTGCGAGCGAAGGCATGGCGATGGTGGACACGCAGAACC
>CAZYGO010000111.1:0-4625 GCA_964647455.1 uncultured Rhizobium sp. | reverse complement strand
GGACGGGAATCCCCAGGCCCCGACCCAGTTGTCCGCCGCCGCGGCGGCGGAAATGCCAGCCAGCAGCAGGGCGGCGGTGAGGCAAAGTTTGTTGATGCGCATGGAGATGCTCCTCAGTTGCGGTCGCCGACCGGGATTACGGTGCGGCCGAAGGTGATGTTGGTGGTGATGGCGAAGCTGCCATACATGGCGAGCAGGCCGCAGATCAGGCCGTCATAGCCGCCCAGCGTGTGCAGCATCGGATTGCCCAGCGCCGCGCCCAGCCCCAGCAGCAGGAACGCGATCCAGAGAGTCAGGAAGATCAGAAAAAGCAGCCGCGACAGCCGGAAGGTGCCGATCCAGAGGCCGAAGGTGAACAGCCCCCAGAGCAGCAACGCGACCCCGACGGTGGGCCCGGCGGCCGAGAGGTCGATGACGTGGTTGCCGTTGAAAAGCAGCAGCAGCGCGAACCACCACCAGAAGGCGCCATAGGCCGTGAAGGCGGTGGCGCCGAACGTGTTGGCGACGCGGTATTCCATAATGCCGGCGATGATCTGCGCCGTGCCGCCAAAGGCGATCGCCAGGGGGAAGACCACCGGCTCGCCGCCCGCGGGCAGCAACCCGGCATTGATCAGGCTGAGAAGAACCGTGGTGAGGCCAAAACCGACAAGCCCCAGCGCGGCCGGATTGGCCTGGGGTGCACCGCTCGCAGACATGATTTCCTCCGTTATATTCTTGTCGAAATCAGATTGGTGGGTTGATCGAGATTCCAGTAGGGCTCGGCCAGCGGGATATAGTCCACCGGCACTTCGGTGATGACGGTCTTCAGCCAGTCGGCGAAGTATTTCATGCCGGCCTGTTCGCTCGCCGCCTCGCCCAGCGAGACCAGGCCCTTCTTCATGCCGATGGCGACCTGGTCCTGGGCATACATCACCGCTTCCCACTCATGGGTGTAGCCGACCAGCAGCACATCGATGTCGCTGTTGAGCAAGCGGATGGAAGGCAGCTGGTCGGCATTGCCCCAGATCGCGCCCACGCGGGTCACCGGCAGGCGGGGATCGCCCACCGCCCGCAAGGTGCGGCTGCCCAGGGTGCGGCCCAGGCTTTGCGCCAGGCCCTGCAGCGTGGTCGGCGGAATGGTGAAACGCACCGGATTGACCTTGTCGGCGGCATAGGCTTCCCAGCCCAGTGCCTGCGCCATGCCCATGTTGATTGGATTGGGCTTCATGTCGGCGATATGGTCGCCGAAGCGCGCCACCACCATGTTGTGGGCGCGGATGAAGTCGCGCTTGGCCTTGTAGGTCTCGTTCCCCTCCAGCCGCGTCAGATCGTCATTCTCGGACCACCAGGTGTCTTCCAGAACGATCACCAGGTTGCGGTTCGCGGCCGCCGCCGCCTTCAGCCCGTCAAAGGTGGCCAGCGCCATGCAGGCGATGCCGGTGACGTCGCCGGTGACGTCGCCCGCCACCACGCGGTCCAGCGCCTGCGGCCGCGCCGGCACAGCGCTGCGCTGCTGGATGCGGGCGATGAATTCCAGGGCCGGCACCGGACCGGTATGGGCGGGGCCGCGGCCCGGACCGGCGGGCGCGCCGCCAGGGCCCGCGGCGGGAGCCGCGCCGCGGCTGGCAGCGGGCGCGGGCATGGCCTGTGCTATGCGGATATCGGCCATGGCGCCCTCAGATCCTGGTGTTGATTTCCATCACCGGCCTTGCGGGATTCCAGTAAGGCTCGATGATGGGAATGTATTTGCATGGCACTTCGGTGATGAAGCCGCGCAGCCACTCGGCGGCGTATTGCATGCCCCACTGCTCGGACAGGACGTGGCCGATCATGATGAAGGCCTTTTTGCGTCCCGCCGCCATGGTATCCTGCACGAACATGGGCAGGTCCCAGTCCTGCGCCTCGCCGATCACCATGACATCGACTTCGTCGAACATCGCCGCACCGCTGATGCCGCCGAAATTGCCGTAGGACGCGTACATCCTGCTGACGGTCATGGCCGGGTCGCCGATGACGCGCATGGTTCGGGCGTTCATCTTCGACTGGATGTGCCTTGCCATGTCCAGCAAGGTCATGGGCGGCAGCGTGTAGTAGCGAGGCCGGCCCTTCTCCATATACTGCGTCCAGCCCAGGACCGCGGCGGTGCCGACATGGATGCCATCGACCGGCTGCAGCGCATGCCAATGGTCGTGCATGTGGTACGAGACCATGTTGTTGCGGGTGATGTAGTCCAGCTTGACCTTGTAGAGCGGGTCGTCGCGCAGGTCATCCAGCCGGTCCGGATGCGACCAGTAGGTCGGCTCATGGGTGATGACCATGTTGCAGCCCGCCTTCAGCGCATCCTTCAGCGCGTCGAAGGTGCACATCATGGTCGTGGCAACGCCTTTCACCACCGTGTCCGGACCGCCGGCGATGAAGCGGTCCACGCCGCCGCCCTCGCGCCAGGGGCCGCCCACATGTTGCTTCATGCGATCGAGGATTTCGCCCGCAGTGAGCGTGGCGCCCAGGGCCGGCGCGGCGGTGGCGGCAAGCCCGGCGCCGGCGGCGCCCGCAGCCAGAATGCTGCGCCGCGACAGACCGAGGGCCTGCTTCTCCTCCATGACGCCCCTCCCAAGGCCTATTGTTAGCGCGAACACTAGGACAGGATTTTCGACCGCGCCAGCGGGGTAAAAACCCACGAGAAACCGTTTTCCGCCCTGAAGTTTACAGCAAGGCAGCTAGCTCTACCGCCGTCCTCCGGTGCTATGGTCGTGCATATAATAACAACAAAACCACCGGGAGCCTCGCCATGACCAGAACCACGATCGCGCTGATAGGCGCACTGCTGCTGTGCGGGACGGCGTTCGCCGCCACCACCGCCGGGGCGCCGGCGCCCCTGAACTGGACCGCCGAACAGGATCACCAGAACATGATGCAGCAACTCGGGATCACCCGGCTGCGCCCGGGCCCGAGCGGCAACGCCAAGCCGGGCGATCCGAACGCGGCGAATTACGACGAGGCCAAGGCCAATCCCTTCCCCAACCTGCCCGAGCTGATGACCCTGAAGAACGGGCAGAAAGTGACGAACGTGGCGCAATGGGAACAGCGCAAGGCCGAAATCCGCGAGGATTTCGACCGCGAGGTGCTGGGCCGCATCCCGAAGAACGTGCCCAAGGTGACCTGGAAGGTGGTGGGAGTGGACCACGAAACCATCAACCGCATGCCTGTCACCGCGACGCAGCTGGTCGGCCATGTCGACAATTCCGCCGCCCCCGGCATCAAGGTGGACATCAAGATGACCATGGTGCTGCCGGCCAACGCGAAAGGCCCGGTGCCGGTCTTGATGATGTTCGGAGGCAGCAACTATCCCGCGCCCGCACAGCCGCGCGCCGATTTCGAGAAGATCAACGCCGCGATGAAGGCGGCAATGGTCAAGGCCGATCCCTCGCTGGCCCAGGTGTTCAAGGACTATCCCGCCTGGCAGCCCTTCAACCCGCCCAGCCCGTTCGCGCAACCGGCGCGCCAGCTCAACGCCGATGGCGACCCGCCGAACCAGGAACAGCTGATCGCCGATGGCTGGGGCTTCGTCACCATCGACCCCACCAGCGTGCAGGCCGACAATGGCGCCGGCCTGACCAGGGGCATTATCGGCCTCACCAACAAGGGCCAGCCGCGCAAGCTGGACGACTGGGGCGCGCTCAAGGCCTGGGCCTGGGGCGCGAGCCGCGGCCTCGACTATCTGAAGACGGTCAAGGAGGTGGATGCGAACCATGTCGGCATTGAAGGCGTCTCGCGCTACGGCAAGGCCGCGCTGATCACCATGGCGTATGACGAACGCTTTTATATGGTGCTGGTCGGTTCCTCCGGCGAGGGTGGCGCCAAGCTGCATCGCCGCAACTGGGGCGAAGCGGTCGAAACCCTCACCGCCACCGGCGAGTATCACTGGATGGCGGGCAACTTCCTCAAATACGGCACCGCCGAATCCCGATTCGGCGCCATGACGCCGGGCGACCTGCCGGTGGATTCGCATGAACTGATCGCGCTCTGTGCCCCGCGCCTGACCCTGATTTCCTATGGCGTGCCGGAAAAGGGCGACGCCAACTGGCTGGACCATCAGGGTTCGTATATGGCGACGGTGGCGGCGCAGCCCGCCTGGCGCCTCTACGGCGCCAGGACCATCGGGGTTTCGGACAACTACCACACCGAGAAGATGCCGGCGGTGAATGTCGCCCTGATGGACGGCCAGCTGGCCTGGCGCCAGCATGATGGCGGCCATACCGACGCGCCCAACATGAAGTGTTTCATCGCCTGGGCCGACAGATTCATGAACCGCAGGCCGGTACAGGCGGCGGCGAACTGAGGTAATAGTGGCAACCATGGTGCCGCCCCGGAAAATGGGCGGCACCATTCGAATCAGCATGGGGCACGCAATGAAGATTGGACCGTTGGCTTTCGTCATGGGCCTGGCACTGGCGGGGGTGGCGCTGGCCCAGCCCGCGGATATCCCGGCCGGAGGCCGTGGTGGCGCGCCTGGCGGCGGCCGCGGTGCCGGCGGGCGGGGCGCTTTCGCGGGGCCGCAGCCGGCGCCGCCGCCCGGCCTGCTCCATGCCATGTTCCAGGACCACGCCGTGCTGCAGCGCGGGGCGCCGATCCGCGTCTATGGCGAT
>CAZYGO010000110.1:0-4568 GCA_964647455.1 uncultured Rhizobium sp. | reverse complement strand
TGGCGTCGATGCTGATGCCGTGAATCGCCTCCGGCCATTCATAGCCCTGGCCGGGCCCGCCCCAGGAGCGCACCAGATTGCCTTCCTGGTCGAATTCCAGCACCGGCGGGGCGCCGCGGCAGCAATCGCCGGTGCCATCCTCAAGCTGTTTCTCATGCACGCTGAGCGTGGGCGAGGAGCGGTGGATGATCCAGATATGGTCGTCGGCGTCCACGGAAACCCCGATCACCGACCCCAGCACCCAATGGTTGGGCAGTGGCTTGGGCCAGAGCGGATCGACTTCATAGCGCGGCGCGGTCACGCCCTGGGCCTGTGCGCCGCCCGCATGCTCCAGCAACAGCTCGGTGACGCCCAGTCCGGCCAGCGCGGCGACGAAGCCGCAGCCGATGATGAAATTGCGGGATTTGAGGAAACGAAGATTGTGCATTTGGCCCCCCAGACGCGGGGATCTTCCGCCCCCGAAGCCGCAGGGTACACCTTGCGCGCGTTGCTGCAAACGCTTCGCCGGGGGCGTGCGAGCAACTCTCACCCGCACCGCCAGGCGGCGCCCAGGGCCTTCAGGATTTGAACTGTTTCGCCAGCTCGCTCAGATGGGCAATCAGCAACTTCACGTTGCCGTTGTTCTGGCCCAGGAAGGCGACGAACTGGTCCCGCTCCGACAGCGAAATCCACACGCCCGCCACCGACACGTCCACCACCACCGGCTTGGGGCCGTCGGTGCGGACGCGGAAATCCACTTCCAGCGGCTGCTGGCCGGCGGGCGCGGCGGGATCGATCATCTGGGTGGCGACAATATAGTCGGTCGGCGCCCGCATGGTGGAGTTGATCACCTTCAGCGTCTGGCCGGCATATTTGCTGAAATAGGACTGGTAGACCGCCACGGCGTAATTCTGGAACGCGACCTCGAAGGCGGCGATGTCGGCGGGCGGGGCGGTGCGGCGATACTGGCCCAGGGTGAAGTCTGCGATGCGCTTCAGGTCGGTCAGTCCGATAAGGAACTGCTCGAACTGGTCGCGCTTCTGCTCCTTGCTCAGGCTCTTGTTGTTGAGCAGGACCAGGCCCCTCTGGATGTTCTGGGCGACAAAGGTCTCAGCCGGATCGGCGGCGAAGGCGGGCGTCAGCGCCGTCGCCATCAGCCCCGCCACCAGGATGGTGCGGCGCGCGAGGGAGAGGGACTGGATCATCGGGTCTGCTTTCTGGGAGGTGGGGCAAAGATTGCGGTTCTCGGTGGCAAGTTCAAGGCAATCCGGGCGTGTTTTTTCCTAGAAATCCGGCAATTCTTCCGCCCCGGCAGGGGCGCCGTCGCGAATATCGGCGTTGCGGCTCTGGCGGTAAAGGTTCCTGAGGGCGGCATAATAGTCTACCGAGCTGCGCTCGATGCCCTGCAGCGTCTCGAAGGTCTGGGACCGCAGGTCGAGATAGTTGACATACTGCCGCCCCCCGTCCCACCAGAAATGACCCTTCAGGCGGATATAGTTGGTGGGATCGAGGATGAAGGTGTCGGTCGCCAGGCCCACCGCGTCGCGCGGATTGCTGGGGCCCAGCAGCGGCAGCATGAGGTAGGGGCCTTCGCCGGCGCCCCATACCGCAAGCGTCTGGCCGAAATCCTCGCCATGATAGGGAAGGCCGGCCGGAGCGGCGGGATCGAAAAGCCCGCCCAGCCCGACACTGGAATTGATCACGAAGCGAAACATGGTATGGCCGGCGCGGGCTGGCTGGGCCTGCAGCATGTCGTTCAGGAAAATGGTGGGAGCGGCCAGGTTGCGCAGGACATTGTGCAGGCTGGCCCGCACCCCGTCCGGCAGCGACAGGTAGCGCTGCACGGTCGGGATGAAGAACGCCCGGTCCAGCTGCCGGTTGAGGGCGAAGATCTGGCGGTTGGCGGGTTCGTACGGGTCGTTGGCCGCCAGCGCCTCGGGCGAGGCGGCGGCGCAGCCCGCCAGGGCGCAGGCAAGCAGCAGCCCCGCAAGCGCGCGGCCCGTCCTTGAAATCCAGCCTGGTAGCAGGGTCTTTGCCATTGTTTTGCGGCGGGTTTTCCGGCTTTTCAGGGGCCAAGTCCAGCCTTGAGGAGAGGGGTTGTTTCCGGCCTCGCCGAGAGCATATAAAGATATCTTTATATGTTGCGGGAGGCAGGAAATTGGATCGGCTGGTCGCCATGCTGCGCGCCGCGGGGGACCCTACCAGGCTCCGCCTGCTGCTGCTGTTGCGCGAGGCCGAACTGACGGTGAGCGAACTGATCGAGATTGTCGGCCAGTCTCAGCCCCGCGTTTCCCGGCATCTCAAGCTTCTGGGGGAGGCCGGACTGCTGGAGCGTTTCAAGGAAGGCAGTTGGGTGTTCTACCGCGCCGCAGACCGGGGCACGGGGGCAGAACTGACCCGCACCCTGGCGGCGCTGGCCGGCGAGCATCCCGCCGACCGTGCCCGCCTGGCGCATGTGCGCGAAGTGCGCGCCGCGCGCGCCGGCGCCTATTTCAAGGCCAATGCCGCCGAATGGGAGCGCATTCGTGGCCTGCACGCGCCCGAAAAGGAAGTGGAGGCGGCCATCCTGGCGCGCCTGCCCGGCCGCATCGAAAACCTGCTCGATATCGGCACCGGCACCGGCCGCATGCTGGAATTGCTCGGCAGCCGTGCGGTCCGCGCCATCGGCATCGATGTCAGCCCCGAGATGCTGGGAATCGCGCGCGACCGGCTGGCGGGGATTCCCAACGCCCAGGTGCGGCTGGGCGACCTTTACCGCCTGCCGTTTCCCGACGGAAAGGACGGCGGCCAGGCCGGGTTCGATACGGTGCTTTTCCACCAGGTGCTGCACTATCTCGACGATCCCGGCGCCGCGGTCGCGGAAGCGGTGCGGGTCATGGCGCCGGGCGGACATCTGCTGATCGCCGATTTCGCCCCGCACGAGCTGGAATTCCTGCGCAACGAGGACGCCCATCGCCGCCTGGGTTTCTCCGACCGCGAGGTCGAAGGCTGGTTCGCCGCCGCCGGCCTCAAGACCGCCGGCATCGACACCATCGCGCCGCCGCACAGCGCCGGCGAAAAGCTCACCGTCAAGCTCTGGCTCGCCCAAAGGGACGCAGGCAAAACCGCAGGGAGGGGCGCATGAGCCTGAAAGATCTGATTGCCAATCCGCATCCGCCGCTGGTGTCGTTCGAATTCTCCCCGCCCAGGACCGCCGAGGCGGAGGATAAGCTGTGGGAGGCGATCAAGCGGCTGGAACCGCTCAACCCCGCTTTCGTCTCGGTGACCTATGGCGCCGGCGGCAGCACGCGCGAGCGTACCCATGCCACGGTCAAGCGCATCGTCGAGGAAACGACCCTGAAGCCGGCGGCACATCTGACCTGCGTCGCCCATACCAGGGACGAGATCGCCGAGATCGTGCGCGGCTATTGGGATGCCGGCATCAAGCATATCGTGGCGCTGCGCGGCGACATGCCGGACATGACCGGCGCCTATGCCGCCCATCCGGACGGGTACCAGTCCACCCCCGAACTGATCGCCGGATTGCGGAAGATCGCGGCTTTCGAGGTCAGCGTCTCCTTCTATCCCGAGCGCCATCCCGATTCGCCGTCCCACGGCCATGACATCGAACTGCTGAAGAAGAAGATGGATGCCGGGGCGACGCGGGCGCTGGGCCAGTTCTGCTTCGACAATGACGCCACCGCCCGCTTCCGCGACGATGCGGCCAGGGCCGGCATCACCATTCCCATCGTCCCCGGCATCATGCCCAGCACCAATTTCGCCGGCGTGTCGCGCATGGCCGGCAAGGCCGGCGCCTCCATTCCACCCTGGCTGGCGAAGGCCTATGAGGGGCTGGAAGAGGATGTCGAAACCCGGCGCATCGTCGCGGCCGCCGTGCTGGCCGACCAGGTGCAGCAGCTGCGCGCCCGCGGCTTCGAGCAATTCCACTTCTATACCCTCAACCAGGCCAACCTCACCTACGCGGCCTGCCGCCTGCTCGGCATTCGTCCCAAGGATTGATCATGTCATCGACCCGTGAAGCCCGTATCGACTGGATGAAGCAGGAGGCGCTGCGGCGCCTGTTGCTGCTGGATGGCTCCTGGGGCGTCATGATCCAGGGCTTCAAGCTGGGCGAGGAGGATTTCCGCGGCCAGCGCTTCGGCAACCATCCCAGCGAACTCAAGGGCAACAACGATCTTCTCACCCTGACCAAGCCGGAAATCATCCAGTCCATCGGCCGGATGTATCTGGACGCGGGCGTGGACTTCATCGAGACCAACACCTTCAACTCCAACTTCACCAGCCAGGAGGATTACGGCCTGGGCCATCTGGTGGGCGAGCTGAACGAGGCTGGCGCCCGCCTGGCGCGCGAATTGTGCGACGAATATTCCACCGCCGGCCGCCCGCGCCTGGTGGCGGGCGTGCTGGGCCCGGCGAACCGCACCGCTTCCATCTCGCCGGATGTGAACGATCCGGCCTTCCGCAACATCACATTCGACCAGTTGCGCGAGACCTACCGTGAAGGCGCGCGCGGCCTGATCCGGGGCGGCAGCGACGTGCTGATGATCGAGACGGTGTTCGACACCCTGAACTGCAAGGCGGCGATTTTC
>CAZYGO010000109.1:0-4936 GCA_964647455.1 uncultured Rhizobium sp. | reverse complement strand
ACTTCCGGCCCGCCGCGGTACCGCAGAAAACCAGAGCCAGTCCCGGACGCAGCCGTTCCGGAAGGATATGTCGCCTCACCTGCTTCATGGATGTGAAAACGCGCGGCGCGTCAGCGGGCGCTCGCCTGCACGCCGGGAACGGCAATGGCGCTGGGCGGCGGGGCATCGCTGTCGTCGTTGGCGGGGGCGCGGGACTGCGGTTGCGGCTCGGCGACGATCGCGCGGGTTGCCTGCGCCTTCAGGAACAGTTCCCGCCGCATATAGGTACGCTGGCCGCGCGGATAGGGCGGTTCGTCCACAGGCGCCGGCTTCACCGGAGTGACGGCATAGGCCGGCACGGCGGTGAAACGGAAGGCGGCGCTGATCGCGGTGTTCTGCCCCCTGGCGTCGGGCATGGCGTCGGCGTTGCGCTTCAGGGCGTAATACATGCCGATCTGGTTCTGGTGGTAATAGGTCTCGCGCGTGGCGCCATCGGAGGGCGAGTTGAAGGTGTCGCGGGCATAGATGTCACGCCAGTCGCGGTAGCCGCCCGCCAGGCCGTCGAGCGTGCCATCCTTGTTGAGCGTCAGACGAAGCTTGCCCTTGTGGAACAGGGCGTCGCCGCGATTGGTTTCGCCCCACGAAAAGGCGGGCATGTGCAGCTCGGTCTGTTCGGTCTCGACCACGCCATTCCTCACCCGCGCCTTCAGCTTCGTGTACTGCTCGCTCCTGACCATGCGGTAGGAATAGTCACGCACGATGTTGCCCATCGCGTCCTTGACCAGCCGGTCCGGCGAATAGGCGATCTCCACCGTCGCATTGGCATCATTCATCGGGTCCTTGCCGCTGCCGCTGACGCGGATGACGATGGTGTAGAGCCCGTCCACCATCTTGTCGTTGGCGCGCTGGCTGAGGTAGGCGTGGTAGGGGCTGCCGCGGAAGGACATGATGCAGCCCCAGGCGCGATAGAAGGCGTTGTCGATGCCGTGCTCGCCCCTGGGCGAGGTGAAACCGCCCGTCCGGGCATCGCCATCGAGATTGAAGCCCTCGGCGATATGACCGGTCACCTGCTGCATCCCCGGATCGGGGGCCGCATGCGGGTTGAGATAGGTTTCGATTCCCTTGCGGAAGCCGCGCTGGCTCATGGCCGGCGAAACCACGCTTTCGCCCTTGCCGCCGTCGGAAACCTTCCTGGTGATCTCGGCGATTTCGGCATCGGTGCGCCAGGCGGTCTTCAGGACCTTGGGTACGTCATTGTCCGGGATGGTGCCGGCGGGGCAGTCGCTGCCCGGCGCTTCGGTGCTGCCGGGCTGGCCGCCATAGTAGAAGGCGGGCTCGTATTTATCGACGGCGAAGCCGCGCTCCCAGGCGAGGGCGGGGGTGGCGGCAAGGCTCAAGGCGCATAGCAGCAGGGTCTTGCGCATGCTTCCTCCAGGTCCGGTCTTGTCCCTCTGGCGCGCCGGTCAGACTTTTTATGGCAAAAGCTTGCCGCCGCCAAATCTCGGCAAACAATGGGATTCGCCTGGTCGCGGGCGTACCGCTATACTCAGACAAAAATGGGGGGAAGCATGAAACTGCGAATTGGGGCATTCGCCCTTGCAACCTGCGCGCTAGCCGGCCTGCCGGCTTCCCAGGCCCAGGCGCCCGCGCCGGCCACGCCGGAAGCGCTGGTGAACGCCGCCAAGACCGCGGCCGGGATGGAGTTCGCCGGCACGTTCCTGCGCATCTGCGTGAACCCCCAGAACGCCATCGCCAATGGCGCCGGCAGGGGCGGCCCCGGCCGGGGCGCCGGCGCCGCGCCGCCACAGCGCGCTGTGCCGGACCGCGCCACCTGGTACGCGCAGCCTTTCAAGGTGTTCGACAATCTCTACTTCATCGGCACCAAGGTGCACTCCGCTTGGGCGCTCACCACGAGCCAGGGCATCATCGTCATCGACTCGCTCTTCGACTATGCGATCGAGCCGGAGATGGTGGAGGGGTTGACGAAGCTCGGGCTCAATCCGCGCGATGTGAAGTACATGCTGATCAGCCACGCCCATGGCGACCACGACCAGGGCGCCGCGCTGTTCCAGAGCCGCTATGGCACCAAGATCGTGATGGGCGCCCCCGACTGGGAGGCGACCCTGGCCCGCCCCGCCAACGCGCCGGGCGGCGTACCCAAGCGCGATATTTCCGTCGGACCTGACGGCACCAGGATTACCCTGGGCGACACCACGGTGAACGTCTACCTGACGCCCGGCCACACCCCCGGCACCCTTTCCTATACCTTTCCGGTGAAGGACAAGGGCCGCTCGATCGCGGTGCTGTATTCCGGCGGCACGGCGTTCAATTTCCCGCGCTCGGCCCAGGCCTTTGCCTTGTATCGCGACACCCAGAAGCGCCTGGGCGAGATCGCCAGGACCGCCAATGCCAGCATCCTCATGTCGAACCATACCGAGTTCGACGGCGCCTATGACAAGGCGCGCATTGCCCAGGTGCCGCGAAACGCAGGCGAACCGCACCCCTATGAGGTGGGCGCGCAGGCCGTGCAACGCTACTTCCAGATGACCTATGACTGCGCCGAAGCACAGCGCATCCTCTCGCAATAAGGAACCCTCATGAAGACAGTATATCTCGCCGCCGCCCTGGCCCTTGCGGCCTTTGTCGCCCCCGCCGCCGCACAGGATTTCCCCACGCCGGAATCCATCGTCGCCATGGGCGACAGCAATCACGATGGCGGCATCGACAAGACCGAATGGGGCGCGATGGGCGCGCCGGTCCCCTTTCCCGACGAAGCTGACACCGACCATGACGGAAAGATCAGCCTGGCCGAACTGACCGCCCTGTTTGCGCAGTTCCAGGGCGGCGGCGCCCCGCCTCCCCCGCCGCCGGCGCAGGCCGCGCCCGCCCCGAACCAGGGCTGATCCGCCGGATCAGGCAAAGCTTTAGGAGGAAACGCCGCCCACGCATGTGGGCGGCGTTTTCTTTTGCCGGCAGACATGCCAGGAATCCCGGCATAGCAGTGATAACGATTGCCACTATTAGTCAGACAAATCAGGGGGAATTGCATGAAAAGCCATCGCAACGCGCTGAAGGTTTTCGCCGCCGCCATCGCCATTCTTGCCGCCGCGCCGTTGGCCGCCGCGCCCGCGGATGTGACCTCGCCTGGGCCGGAAAGCCTGGCGGCAGGACCGGACGGCACGCTCTATCTCGGATCGATCTCCAGCCCGGTCCTGTCGCGCGCGCGGCCGGGCGAAACCACCGCCAAGCCCTTCATCGACCTGACCGCCGACAAGGCCGCGTTCCTGCTCGGCGTGCTGGTTGACGCGCCCACCAACACGCTGTGGGTCTGCGAGATGATGAGCATGGACCGCTCCTCGCCGATGCTGAAGGGCAAGGGCGTGCTGCGTTCCTTCGATCTCGCCAGCGGCGCCCACAAGCTTAACATTCCGCTGCCCGATCCCACCAATATCTGCAACGATTTCGTCGTCGGGCCAGACAAGGCGCTCTACGTCTCCGACACGTCCAACGGCAAGGTGCTGCGGCTGAAGCCTGGCGCCACCACGCTGGAAACGGTGATCCAGAACTCCGCCCTTTATGGCGTTGACGGCATCACCTTCCTGAACGGCCAGATGTATGTGAACACGGTCTGGTCAAACGCCCTGTTCCGCATCCCGATGGATGCCAGCGGCAAGGCTGGCAATCCGCAGCAGCTGCTGACGAACCGCCTGCTCAAGTCGCCCGACGGCATGCGCGTCGCGGGTGGCAGGATGTATGTGGCGGAGAATGCCGGCGGCCAGGTGGACGAAGTGCGGATCAGCGGCGACCGCGCCACCATCATCCCGATCAAGACCGGGCTGAACGCACCGACCGCGGTGGAAGTGCATGGCGACACGCTGTGGATCGGCGACCGCGGCGGCAACAAGGCCGTGGCGGTGCCGCTGAAGAAGTAGTCTCACTTCAGCCGTCTGGCGGCTGACCGCGAGAAAGGAAAAAGGCGCCGCGATCACTCGCGGCGCCTTTTCTGTTGCGTGATGCGCGTTACTGCGCGGGCGGGGCGCCGGCAGGCGCGGCGCCGGGGCCACCAGGACCGCCACGACCGCCGCGACCACGGCCACCGGGACCACGACCGGTGCCGGGAGGACCGCCCTGGAAGCAGTTGAAGTCAGGACGGGTCGCCCAGGCGGACGGGCCGCACAGGCCGATCTTGTGCTTGAGGGTGGCGTCATGGACGATGTTGATCAGACGCTCATAGTCGGGATCGCCCTGGCGATAGCCAGAGAAGTTGCCCAAGTCCGACGAAGCGGCGAACAGGGCCGCGACGCCCTTGACCGAAGCGATCTTGTCGATGTTCTGGATGCCATCCAGCGTCTCGATCATCTCGATCAGGATCAGGTTGTCATTGATGGTCTGGCGATAGGCGCCACCCGACTTGGCGTTCCAGTAGCCAGGCGCGGCGCCGGCGCCGGCCGAACGGTGGCCGAGCGGCGGGAAGAAGGCCCAGTTGGCAGCCTTCTGCGCTTCGTCCTGGGTGCGGACGGTCGGGATCACCAGAACCAGCGCACCCATGTCGGTGGCGTGCTGTTCGTCCATCTCGTTTTCGTTGGCGATGCGCACGCCGGGCACGGCATGCCAGTTGGCGCAGGTGGGATTGTTGCCATAGACGGGCGCCCACATGTTGGCGACGTCATGCCAGGTGCCGGGCGAATGCTGCATCTCGACCCAGATGAAGTCGTTGGTCTCGCGCTGGGCGGCGGTGCAATACTGCTCCGGCGTGGCGTTGCCGTTGACGGTATCGCTGAAGAGCTGGCCGCCATTCTTGAATTTGATCATCGCCGGATTCCACAGACGCGTGGCGTTGGCGGGAATGTCGGCAGCGGGGCCGTATTTCCAGGTCTTCATGTTGAAGGTGCCCTTGTTCACCGCGTCCGGAAAGGGCTTGTTGAAGGCGTTGCTGTTCACGCCCTTGGGCACGTAA
>CAZYGO010000108.1:0-3499 GCA_964647455.1 uncultured Rhizobium sp. | reverse complement strand
TGAGATTATGCTGTACGTCGCGCAGCTGGCTGCGGGTGGCGGCGATGTCGCGCCGCGCCCGGTCCATCGCGGCCTGGCTCTGCGGCGACAGCGCCACCGCCTGGCCGCCCTGTTGCAACTGCGCCAGTTCGCTCTGCGACGTGCTGAGCTTGGTTCGCAGCGTATCCAGCGTTTCGCGGAATTCCGATTCCGCCTCGGCCTGCATCCGCCGCACGCGGGTGAAGGGGTGGTCGATATTGCCACGGGCGCGCAGCGAGATCAGGTCGTCGGAGCCGGTCAGGCTTTCCACGGCGTTGAGGACGAAGCCTTCATTGTCGGCAAAGGGAACGCCGCCGCCCTGTTCGCTGCTGTCCAGCCAGAAGCGGTCATCCCAGATGTCGGTATCGGCCACCACGATGATGTTGATGTTGCCCTCGGTGACGCCGGGAAAGACGGCGCGCCCGGTAACGCGCGCCGCCAGTGTCAGCGGCTTTCCGCCCGGCTTCACGGCGGCCGTCAGCGCCCCCGGGTTGCGCAGGGTCAGCGCATCATTGCGGTCGAAAAGGGAAGCCTGCGGGCTGGAAAGCAGCAGTGGCTCGAACCTCGTGGTCGCGTCCTTCGTGCGCGACAAGGCCCCGGCGCTGGCCAGGTTGACGCCGGTGAGGCTGGCGGTGACCGGATCGGCCTTGGAGAAATTGTCGCCGGTCAGATGCAGCCACAGCGGGTAGGGCGTGGCGGCGCGCTGTGGATCAGCCGGATTGCGGATGCGCTGGGCGCTGCCCGAATCCAGCACCAGCTTGAGCGGCGTATAGTCCACGCCCCAGCCCTTGAGCAGCGCCACCAGGTCGGAAGAGGGCGGCGCGCCTGGCCGCTGTTCCCGCTGCACCAGTTCCGAAAGCGGGTCCACGAAGATCAGCGCCCGCCCGCCCTTCAGCACCCACATCTCGATGGCGCGCAACTGGCGCGGCAGGACCGCCGGAGGATGGGCGATCAGCAGCAGCTGGGTGCCCGCGGGAATATCGGTGAAATCCGACTTGAGGGGGGTGATGTCGTAGCTGCGGCTGAGCTCGCTATAAAGGCCGAGCGGCTGGCCGTCCGATCCCGGCGCATTTGTCAGCGGCAGTTGCGACAGCAGTGCGATCTTCGGCCTGCCCGGATGGGAAAGCTGATAGAGCAGGGCGGTGAGGTCATATTCCAGATAGGCTTCGCGCTCCGGCGCGAAATACGGAATCGACATGTGGTCGTCCAGGCTGTTGCTGCCTTCCAGACCGAAATAGACGGCGCCACCGGATTCGACAGGCGCGGGTTTCATGCCCGCCTGGACGGCGCGGTCCTCCTCCGGCGTGAAGGGCTCGGGATCCACATCCTCCAGCACGATCTTGCCCCGGGAGAGGGCGGCGTAATGGCCCAGAAGATCGCGTACCCGCTTCGCATAGGCGGTGGTGGCGGGATAGTCGGCGGCGTTCTTGCGCGAGAAATAGAAACGCAGCGTCACTGGCTCGCCGAGCTTGGCGATAATGGCGCGGGTGCCGTTGGACAGCGTGTATTGCCGGCTCTGGGTCAGGTCGAGACGGGTGTCGAGAAAGAAATTCCCCGCAAACAGGTTGAGGAAAAGAAACAGCAGCGTTGCAAGCGCCAGGGCGGACCAGAAATAGGTGCGGCTCTTCATCGTCAGCCGCCCTTGCCGGTTTCGACCAGCGCCACATTGGCGAAGAGGAACAGGCCGATCACGGAGAAGAAGAAGATCGCGTCGCGCACGTCGATCACCCCGTCGGTGATGGCGCGGAAATGGGAAAGGAAGGAGAAGGAGGCGATAGCCTCGACCAGCGGCAGCGGCGCCCAGCCGGAAAAGCTCTCCATCACCAGTGGCGCGCCGGCGGCGGTGAAGAGGAAGCACACCACGACCGCGACCACGAAGGCGATCACCTGGCTGGAGGTCGCCGCCGACACCGCCGCCCCGATGGCCAGATAGGCGCCCGCCATCAGGAAGCTGCCCAGATAGGCGGCCAGGATCACGCCATTGTCGGGCGAACCCAGGTAATTGACCGTCAGCCAGACCGGGAAGGTCAGCAGCAGCGCCACCCCGGCAAAGGCCCAGGCGGCGAAATATTTGCCCAGGACCGTGGCCCAGACCGGCAGCGGCAGGGTGAGCAGCAGCTCGATCGAGCCGCTGCGCTTTTCCTCGGCCCATAGCCGCATCGCCAGCGCCGGGATCAGGAAGAGATAGAGCCAGGGATGGTAGCTGAAGAAGATGGTGAGGTCGGCAATGCCGGTATCGTAGAAGCGGCCAATGTAGAACGTGAAGACACCCATCGCCAGCAGATAGACGGCGAGGAAGACGAAGGCGATGGGCGTGGCGAAATAGGCCGCGAATTCGCGCCGGAAAACCGCCCCCACGCCATGAAACGGACCCGCCTTCATGCCGCGGCATCCTCGGCGCTGGTCAGGCCGCGGAACAAGTCGTCGAGCTTGCCGCTCGGGCTGCTCAGCATCAGGTCCCTGGGTGTGCCGTCGGCGACGATGCGGCCACGATCGATGATGACGGCGCGGCTGCAGACCGCTTCCACCTCTTCCAGCAGATGGGTGGAAATGATGATCGTCTTGGTCGGCGCGATGGCGCGGATCAGCTCGCGCACCGTGTGCTTCTGGTTGGGGTCGAGCCCGTCGGTGGGTTCGTCCAGCACCAGCACGTCGGGATCGTGCAGGATGGCCTGGGCCAGGCCGACCCGGCGGCGGAAGCCCTTGGACAGGGTCTCGATCGGCCGGTCCAGCACCGGGCCAAGGCCGGTATGGCCCACCGCCACGTCCCGCGCGCCGCGGGCCGCGCCGCCGGAAAGGCCGCGCACGCGGCAGATGAAGGTCAGAAACTCGCGCGGCGTCATCTCGCCATAGGCGGGTGCGCCTTCCGGCAGATAGCCCAGCCGCTGCTGCGCAGCAATTGTGTCGCTGACGATATCGTGACCACAGACCCGGGCGGTCCCTCCATCGGGCGCGAGATAGCCGGTGACCATCTTCATGGTCGTGGTCTTGCCGGCGCCATTGGGGCCGAGAAAACCGAGCACCTCGCCGGGGCGGACGGTGAATGAAAGATCCGCCACCGCCGTGACGGTGTCGAAGCGCTTGGTCAGGCTTTCAATTTCCAGCATCTTGTCGCGCGGGGTAACTGCGTCCCGTTTAAAGAAAGTGCCAGACCGTCGCAAGTAACGCGGTTTTTGCGCTGCAGCACGCGGCAATTGTCGCAAGATGTCGTGGAATTGCACAGACGTAATCCAGCCGCAGCGATTCCCTGCAATGCTTTGCTTGCGTTGCTACGGCAAGGCTGACAAACTTGTCTTGCAGGGAAAGCTGCGCGCAAATCATGCGCTTATGGGGAGGAGTTTTTATGAAGTCGAAATTGCTTGCGGCCGCGATGTGTGCGGCCATGTCGTTCGCCGCGGGCGCCGCCCTGGCGCAGGATGACGGTGTGCAGAATGCCGGTCCGCAGAGATTTTACGTGCCCAAGGGCGTGAACAGCAACGCC
>CAZYGO010000107.1:0-2917 GCA_964647455.1 uncultured Rhizobium sp. | reverse complement strand
GAGGCCGGCTTCCTTCATCAGCAACGCGGTTTCCAGCAAGTCGGACGGTGTCGCGGCCTTGGATATGACATATTGCGCCACCGCTCCTTCGCCGAAGCCGTTCTTGAGCGAAGCCGCCTTGTCGGCGATGGCAAGTTCGCGCGCCGTCTCCTGCGAATAGCTGGCATAGGGAGAACGCAGCAGCCGGCCGTGCGCCAGCTCCTTCAGCAGCAGGCTGGTGCGGGCGACCTCATCCAGCTTGAGGTAATCCACGCCTTCCGCGAGCTGCAGCAGTTCGGCGACCGCCCGCTCATGCACATCGCTGTTCTGCCGCACATCCATGGCCGCGAGATGGAAGCCGAAAGCGCCCACCGCCTCGCGCAGGTCCTGCAGCCGCCCCTCGCCCAGATCGGCATCGCCATTGTCGGCCAGGGAAGCGGAGATGACGGCGAGATCGGCGGCGAATTCCTCCGGGGTGGCATAGGCCTGCGCCTCGAAGCGCGGCGGCCGGTTCGGTCCCCGGCCCAGCAGCGCCCGGCGCGTCGCCGCCATGCGGGCGTAACAGGTGACCAGGGCGCGGCGATAGGGTTCGTCCTGCTGGTGGACCGAGGAATGCTCGGTGCTCGCGGCCAGGGCCTGAAGCGCGGGGCTGGCCGTGACCAGCGTGTCGGAAAGCGAAAGCTCGGCGCCCAGGGCATGGATCTCTTCGAGATAATGGTCCAGCACCGCTTCGGACTGGCGGCGCACGGCATAGTCGAGCGTTTCCGGCGAGACGTTGGGATTGCCGTCGCGGTCGCCGCCCACCCAGGAGCCCAGGCGCAGATACGCGAGCGGATCGCCCTCCAGCTTGAACAGCCGTGCCAGCCGGCGTTTCACCTTCGGCAGCCCGGGCAGGAAGGTACGGATGAAGACGGCGAGATTGTTTTCGATCTCGTCGATGACGGTGATGCGGGTATCGCGCAGCATCCTGGTCTGCCAGAGGATGCGAATGGCGCGCTTGAGCTGGGCGTCGATCTCGCCCTGCTCCGCCGTCTGCAGCGAAGCGGCGTCGCGCTGCTCCAGCAGGGCGCTGATCTCGATCTCGCGGTCGAGGATGGATTTGCGCCGCACCTCGGTGGGATGGGCGGTGATCACCGGCACGAAAACGGCATTCGAGAGATAGGTGCGCACCCGTGCCGGCGTCAGGCCGGGATGCAGTTCCATGCGCTGTGCCGCGGCCGAGCCCAATGCCCGCGTCTCGCGGCGGAGCACATGGTCATCGGCGATGTTGGCGAGCTGGGAGAAGATGGAAAAGCCGCGGATCAGCCGCAGCACATCCTCCGGCCCCAGGCCGTTGAGACGGTCCATCGGCGCGGTCTCGCCGCTGGCGCGGTATTCGCCCACGACCTGCCGGCGGATATCCTCGACCTGCTGATAGGCGGCCTGCCCCTGTTGTTCGCGGATGACATCGCCCAGCAGGCGGCCCAGCAGGCGGATGGTCTGGCGGTCTTCGTCCGGGCGGCTCATGCGGCGGAAACCATATCGCAATCGTTTCCAAAGACTACCGCAACCGCGAACGCCTGTCTCCTCCTGATCTCCGACTTCAATATCCGACGCCTGCCCATCTATCTCGGGCCAACCGCTGTCTGGGGGGCCCGACCGCATTCCTGGCTATGCGCCGAGCCTCCATTTTCATGGCGGCAATCAAAGCAAGAGGGAGGTGAATCGAATACCCGCGACATCATCCATGTCGCGGCCGTGCAGGGCGACCCCAGCATCGATCCGCTGACGCTGGCACGACAGTGATGGCGGCGGCGGGGCCAATCCAGCGGATCGGCAAGCGAACCCAATGCCGCGCGCAGCGGAGAGCGGCGTCGTCCGGCCTGAGGTCTTGGACATTGGAAAATGGCGCTCCCACGGGGACTCGAACCCCGGTTTCAGCCTTGAGAGGGCCGCGTCCTGACCGCTAGACGATGGGAGCATCCGTCGGGCCGAGGCTTATACGGGGCGGCGTGCGCGGCGGCAAGTTCCCGAAAAGCACAGCACAAACCCCGGCTAAGCCATGGTTTCTCATGGCAATTTGCGAAGCGGACCGGAACAGGCGGGCCCAATCGCCGTTGTTTCGGTGTAACGTCGCAAGTTGATCCCATGCCCCGCTACTTCTTCCATGTGCGTGATGGTGCCGATTTCAGCCGCGATTGCGAAGGCCAGGAATTGCCCAGCGCCGAAGCGGCCCGGAAGGAAGCCATCAGCAGCGGCAGGGAAATGCTGGGCGAACGGCTGTTGCACGGCGGCGCGCTCAATCATCGCCAGATCGAGATTGCCGACGAAACCGGCCATGTCGTGGACACTGTCAGCGCCGCCGACGTGCTGTTCCAGCACGGCAAGCTGCAAAGCTATGACGACGACGTCACCAAGTCGGCGCCGGTCATGACCCCGCCGGAATAGACAAAGGCCGCCAGCGCGCCATCCGGCGTCGCGATCAGCCAGAGAAAGCCGTCCTCGCTGGCGCCGGCCAGGTCGGCGGCGGAGGGTTGCGCCATGCCATCGGGATGGGAGTGGTAGCAGCCGATGACGCCCAGCCCGCCAGCCCGCGCCGCCCGCTGGGCGGCAAAATGGTCGGCGGGATCAAGGGTAAAACGGTCCGGCGCCGTTTCCATGTTGCGCGCCGGATGAAGGACGGTGGCGGCAGCAGTCCTGGCGCCGCGCCTGCCCAGCACCAGCCCACAGCATTCGCCGGGAGCCGCGGCACGCGCCTCGGCTAGAATTTGTCTGCGCAGGGCTTCGGGCAGCGACAGCTTCACGGCTGCGTCTTGATCGTCTGCACCAGCTTGCCGCTGGCCAGGTCGACGATCCGCACTTCCTCCCCTTGCGGCGTCTCCAGCCGCAGCACCAGGCGGCCGGCCTCGGTGCTGGAGGAAATGATCTTCGCGCCCGGCGGCAAGACAATTCCGCCGGC
>CAZYGO010000106.1:0-5997 GCA_964647455.1 uncultured Rhizobium sp. | reverse complement strand
GGCGGCGGCTTGAACGTTTCGAGCGCGCTGGACGGCAGGGATACCCTAAAGAACATCGAATATATCCAGGCGGAAGGTGTCACCTATCGGCTGATCGGCGGCACGGAGAGCGACGACACACTGACCAATGCCGGTGCCGAGGAGGAGGAAGACGCGTTGATCGGCGGGTCAGGCACCGACACACTCATTGGCGGCGCCTGGCGCGATCTTCTGAGCGGTGGTGATGACAGCGACACGCTGAAAGGCGGCGGCGACGACGATATCCTGGATGGCGGCAGCAATGTGGATACGGCCGTCTTTTCCGGCAGCAGGTCAGCCTACGCGGTCACCCAGACCAGCACGGGGAAATTCACCATCGCCGGTCCCGACGGTAGCGACTCGCTTGTCAATGTCGAATACGCCAAATTCGACGATCAGACGGTGCGGCTGCTTCCCGGCAGCGGCACCAAGGTCAACATTCAGAACTCCGATACCGGCGACTATCCCTACCTTGCCGCCATCCGTGATTTTGATGGCAACGACTTGACCGGTCGCGAGACTTTCCAAAAGAACAGTAGCGATGTGCTGGTTTCCACTGGTCCATGGGATGGCAAGTCAGGTTGGAGCCTGGCAGGCCATGCCGATGTTAACGGCAGCGGCAACCAGGCCTATATTTTCTTCAATCGACAGATCGGCCGCTGGGCGGAGGTCACGGCCGAGCCCGATGGCAATGTCTATTTCGACAATCATGGTTGGGGTGGAGACACCCGTGTCGTCGGCATATATATCGATCCGGAAGTCGTGCTGGATCCTAGCAAACGCGGTGGTGAGTTCGACAGCCAGAGTCGGTTCCAGAACGATCTTTTCATCGGGAATCTGGAATCTGTGGTGGCCGCCGGTGATTACAATCATGACGGCTTTCAGGAGGTATATTTCTCGCTCACCGACAAATCCGCCTATCTTCATGCGTTGATGTGGAACGACGGCAACATCCAGTATGCCAACTACCAGAGCAGGGAGCAGGTGCAGGACTATCTCACCGCCAACGGCTACAACGCCGCGACCTGGAGCAGTTGGCTGCAGGAAGCGCCCGCCTATCCGGTGATCGTCTCGAGCGGCATGACCCCATCCCCGGCGGCGACCGACAGCACCCCCATGCTGGTAGGCGTCGCGGTCTGAGGCCGCTGCTCAGGCGGGAACCGCCACCATGTCGAAGTGCTCGGCCCGCTCCAGTTCGCCTTCCACTACCGGGCGTGAATGGCCCTCAGGCATGATGCGACGAAGGCTGTAACCAAGCTCCTGGGTCAACAGATGTCGCAGCGCCGCTTCCTGTCCCAGAAGCGTGCCGGTATTCCACTCCAGCACCAGATGCGGCCGGTTGGCCTTGAACCAGGAGGCGCTGCCCTGCAGCGCTTCCAGTTCGGCGCCTTCGATGTCGATCTTCATCCAGTCCGGGCGGCCCATGCCCGCCTCTTCAAGGATGCGCTGCAGCCGCCGTGCCGGCACGGTGACGGGAACCGCCGCTTCGTTCCACCAGGCCCGCGAGGCCTCGGCGACGAAAGCAGAAAAGGTGGAAGAGCCCTTTAGCCGCGGGAAACAGTGCAGCACACGCTCGCCGTCCTCGCCCGCAACGGCCGCCGATACGAGCTTGGCGTAGCCGGTGAGGCCGTTGAGCAGAATATTGGCTTGCAGGATCTCCCCGAGCTCGGGGTTGGCTTCCACGGCCAGCACCTTGCCTTTCGGGCCCACGGCATGGGCGGCGAGCATCGTGTAAACGCCCATATTTGCGCCGAAGTCGACGAATTGCATGCCAGGCCGCAACATGCGGGTCAGGAAACGCGTCAGACCGGCATCGAAATAGCCATGGCGCAGCATATGGGGCGTGATGGAACGGTCATCGGCAGCAAGCACCATCAGGTGGCCGAACGCGGTCTCGCAAAGCACCTGCCCCTTTCCCAGATAGGTCGGCGGCATGCGGTCTTCGCGCTTCAACGGCGTCTCAAGCACATCGGGCTGGCTGGCCCAGGCACGGATCATCGGCATTTCGCCGATATGCGGATGGTCGCGTGGCAATCCGCCATCGGCGGTGAGCACGATGAAGACCTCGTTGGCAAAACCCGGCTTCAAGCGTTCCAGTGCCGGCCGCAGGAAGCTGCGGGCCAGTTCGCGGTAGAGCCCCTTGTGCAGAACCAGGGCATCGACCTGGCCCGCTTCCTCTTCGCCCGCATTGGCATAGGCAGCCAGGAGTGCGTGATGGGGGTGCATCTCCGCCGGCGCTACTACGCGGGTGCGGCGATCGACCTTCAGGAAATTCGCGACGGAATCCCAGTACCAATCCATGCGGTCACCATGGCGCACGCGACGAGGATCGACAACAGCCACAGCGTTGCAAAGCCGCGAAAAAATTGCTTTTCTCCCCGGGTTTTCAGGGCGGGAAGCTGGTCTGGCGCGGGGAATGTCACGTTACGCTTTATGCGCGCTGGGTATGCTGCTGGCCGGTTGCAGCGGTCTGCCGACGGCGGGGCCGCGTTCCTCCGAGGTGATGGAGCAGGCGCGCAACGCCGAGGCGCGCCGCCTCGGCATCGTCCTCGTCGACATCAGCCAGGGGGTCATCAACCAGCAGAAGGAACGGCGCGCCGCGTCTCTGCACGAAAGCTTCGGCGAGGGGGCGCCCTTCGTGCCGCGGATCGGGCCCGGCGATGTGCTCTCCATCACCATCTGGGAGGCCGGTACCGGTACCCTGTTCTCCACTCCCGCCACGCCCGGCCAATTGCTGCCGCCTTCGCACGGGACGTTGCTGCCCAGTCAAACGGTGCAGCCGGACGGTATGATCACCATACCCTATGCCGGGCGCCTGGCCGTGAGCGGGCTTCAGCCTGCCGCGGTCGAACAGGCCATCACGGCACGTCTGGCCGGCAAGACCGTCGATCCCCAGGCGATGGTCACGGTCGCCGCCAGCATCGCCAACAGCGTGACGGTCGGCGGCGCGGCCGGCAGCGCCCGCGTGCCGCTCAGCGCCAAAGGGGAGCGCGTTCTCGACGCCATCGCCGTGGCCGGCGGGCTGCGTGTCGCGGTGGACGATGCAGTGATCCTGATGACCCGGGGCAACCGGACGGTGCAGGTTCCCTATGGCGAGGTGCTGCGCAACGCCGCCGAAAATGTCTATCTGCGCGGCGGCGATATCCTGACCGTGGTATCGCGGCCGGCAACGTTCCTGGCCTTCGGCGCGGTCCAGCGGAACGGCCAGATCCCATTCGAAGCCGATGCCATCAGCCTGGGCGAAGCGGTGGCCAAGTCGGCCGGCCTTAGCGACAGCCGCGCCGATCCCGAAGGTGTGTTCCTCTTCCGCTATGAGTCGCCCGAACTGGTCCGGCGCATGGCTCCGTTTTCGGTGCGCGCCGATGCGACGGCGCCGGTGCCCGTGATCTATCGCCTCAATTTCCGCAACCCGGCCCATTATTTTCTGGCTCGCCAGTTCGCCATGCAGGACAAGGACATGCTTTACGTCGCAAGTGCGCCGCTCAATGACCTGCAGAAATTCCTCAACGTCATCGGTTCGGCGCTGGCGCCGCTCGGCAATGTTGTCGGTGTTGGCGGGGCGGCCGCGTCTCTCAGCCGGTGAGCCTGCCTCCCATTCTCTATGACCTGGTGCGGCTTGCGCTGGGGCCAGTGCTGCCGGTGCCCCGCGGCATCGACCGGGTCGATCTCGGTTACGCGGAGTATTTCTTCCGCACCTGGCCGGGCGAAGCCTTCGGCGTGCTGCCCCTGCCGCCGGGCATGCCAGGGGGCGCGTTCATCCTTGAGCGGCGGGCGGCCTTGCGTCTGGTCGATCATGTCGCGCGTGTGTGGGGCGAGACCGGGCGGGTGGAAGACGATGCCGCCTGGCGTTTCGTGCAGCAACGGTTGGCCGATCCGCAAAGCGATTTCCTGCAGCCGGCCCCGCCGCACCATTTCCGTCCGCACCGCATTCTGGCGGCTTTGACCCGGATTTTCGGGCCGGGCATCCACCTCCAGGGCGCCATTCCGCACGGTGCAGTCTATGTCAACACCGGGCAGCTGGGACTTGGTTTTGACTGGCTCACAGCCTGGCTGAAGCGGCGGCCGGACATTCGCCGGGTCCACATGCTGCATGACGTCATACCACTGGACTTCCCGGAACTGGTGCCGCGCCATGGCCGCGACCTGCATGCCGCCATGGTGGCGCGCACGGCGCGAGAGGCAGACGGCCTCATCGTCACCACCGAATTCGTGCGCAATTCGGTGTTGGGGGCCATGGCGGCGCATGGCGGGGACGACATGCCCGTGCTAGCCGCGCCCTTGCCGGTGCCAGAGCCTTTCGCAGGCGTTTGCGGCGGCCTCCCGGCGAGCCCCCAGCGCTATTTCGTGATTCTCGGTTCCATTGAGCCGCGCAAGAACCATGCGCTTCTACTGAAGGTCTGGGAGCGGTTCAAGGACGGGCAGGGTTCCCCGAAGCTGGTGGTCGCCGGCACGCCCTGGCGCGACATCGAAGGCATCGGCAGGGCTGTGCATGCGTCGTCGCATCTGCGCCGGAACGTCGTCCTGGTTTCGGGACTGACATCGCCCGCGCTCTGTCGACTGCTTGCGGGAGCGGAAGCGCTACTGCAGCCCTCACTCGTCGAAGGTTTCGGCCTTCCCATTGTGGAAGCGTTGGCCCAGGGCACGCCGGTGATCGCCTCGGACCAGCCTGCGCATCGCGAGGCGGGCGGGGCTTTCGTCACCTACCTGCCTGCCGATGACGCCGCGGCCTGGGCGGCGGCGATCCAGGCGCCGCAGGGCCGCGTAACGGGGTATCGGGCCTGGGACTGGGAGGGCTATGGCGGCAGGCTTGCGCCCTTCCTGGCGCAGGTGGCTGTTCAGCCGAAGCGGGCGTAAAGCGCGGCCAGCCTTTCACGATAGGCGGCAAGCGAATAGGTCTCGGCCTGAAGCAGGCCCCGGCGCGCCAGGTCCGCGGCGAGGCCGTCATCCGCCGCCAGCGCCTGGATTGACCGTCGCAGCGCATCCGTGTCGTACGGGTCCACCAGCATCGTTGCATCGCCCGCCACCTCCGGAATGGAGGTGGCATTGGCCGTGATCACCGGTGTGCCCATGGTCATGGCTTCCAGCACGGGCAGGCCGAACCCCTCATAGAGAGAGGGAAAGACCAAGGCACGCGCGCCCTTGAGCAGTGTCATAAGCAAGGGGAAGGGCAGATAGTCGAACCGCAGGATCCGGCGCCGTTCGCCGTCCCGGCGCTCGCGGTCTTCCTGCAGCACCTTGTTCAGAAAACGTTCCTCGCTTTCCGCCAGCCAGCAGCGCGATAGCACCATCACCAGCGGCATGTCGACATTGGCGCCGAGATAGGCTTGCAGCAGGCGGGCAATATTCTTCTTCGGCTCCAGCGCGCCGAAAAAGAGGAAGTAACCGCGCAAGGGCAGCTTGAACAGCCCTTCCAGTTCGCCCGCCAGCACATCGTCCGGCTTGTCGCGATATTGCGCCGGGATATCCACCGCCTCATGGGTATTGGTGACGCGATCTTCCGGAACACCAAGCAGCGAGATGATGTCCCGCCGGGAATATTCGGAGACGGTGACGATGTGGTCGGCCGTCTTCGCCACTTTCTGCACCAGGCGCAGAAAGGTGCGCTTATGGTCCAGCGTCGTGTAGGGCATGCGCAGCGGCACCAGGTCGTGGATGGTGTAGAGATTTGCGCTCCCTTGCGCGCGTAGGGGCAGCGGGAAGGTCCAGTGGGCGATGTCGGGACGCATGGCGGCCCGCACCTGCTGGATGCGGCCGAACACGGCGAATTGCAGGGTGGCGCGGTCGAAGATGTTGGGCGCCGCATAGACGCGGGTTGCAGGCACCCAGCGCGAGCCCAGCGGCCGGGTCAGGACGGCGCCGTCCATGCTTACTTCCCGCACCGACGACCCAAACAGGCCGGCCAGATGATCGGCGCCTTTCAACAGCTGGCGCATTCCGCCAATGGGCAAGACCGGCTCCTCGTCGAAAAAGACAATTTCC
>CAZYGO010000105.1:0-3687 GCA_964647455.1 uncultured Rhizobium sp. | reverse complement strand
TGACCGGTGGCAGCGCGGCTGTTGCCCGAAAGGATGGCGTGATGGGAGCGCAAAAGCGACAGAACGTCGGCACAGAAGGCGCGGTATTCCGCCGCCACCCTGCCGGTCGCCTGGGAATGGGACCAGGTGCGGGTGGCGATCTGGGCCTGGGCGTTGCGGTTGAGCAGGCGGTCGAAATCGACAAACCCGTCTACCAGCTTCAGCGCCACCTTGGAACCGAACACGGTCTGTTCGCTGCGGCAAACCTTGGCGGCGCTTTCAAAAATGGTAAGGCCGCCCTGTTCGATTTGAAGCGGCAGCACCTCGCCGACATCGAGGGGCGCCAGGCTGGCATCCTTGGAGACGGCGGCAACGCCGGACAGGCTGATATTCTGCAGCAGATAGGAACCCGCGCGCAGGCGCACGCGCGGGGCGCGGCCGGGGAAAAGCCTGGCGGCATCATAGCGGGGCGGGCGGTACCAGACGCGGCGGCCTTCCGAACCCTTCAACTCGTCATACGCAAGCATGGCAATCCCCGTGAAAAGGTCTGCCCGCCCTGACCACACCCTGACTTGCGTCTTGGCCGGTAAGGCCAAAACCAAAACCCATCTGCCGGCGGTCGTCCGTTCGGATCGCCGCGGCAAGTTCTTAATGAATGGTTAATAATCACAGAAAATGGTTAATTTCAACGAATCGATTTGCCCGCAAACGTGTGACTTTCGGCGGATTCGCGCTTTTCCCGCCTGAACAGACCGCCGTTAACGAATTTGGCGACCGCTGCGTTCGAATTTTCCGCCATCGCCGCATCCATACGGCGCCCTGCCTGCATCCAAGGCGGGACTATCGTGACAAGGAGAGGACAATGAGCGATTTCGAGACCTTCTGGCTGTTCATTGCGGCGATCGCCATTGCCAGCATCGTCTTCCGCCATCTCACGGCGGCAAGGCGCACCCAGGTGATCCAGGCGATGGTAGAAAAAGGCGCGCCCGTGCCGCCCGACCTGTTCCAGGAGCCGCGCCGCCGGCCGATCAACGGACACACCTTCATTGCCGCCGGCGTGCTGCTGCTGGGGTTGGCGGCCGGCGCCCTGGTGTTCTTCTGGGCGCTCACCAGCAACCAGTTCGGGATTGATGGCAGCAGGAAGCTCGGCTTTCTGCCGTTCCTCAGCGCCTTCCCCTTCTTTGTCGGCCTCGCCTGCCTGGCCGTGGGACGCTATCTCAAGTCGCATGAATGACAGCAGGCCTGCGCCACTATCGGCCGCGGCAGGCAATGCCGCGGCCTTTGGGGCCCTGGTGCGCGAGCATCAGTCGGCGCTGCGCGGCTTCCTGCGCCGGCTGACGCGGGGCGACCACGCCCTGGCCGACGACCTGGCGCAGGAAACTTTTCTCGAAGCCTACCGCAAGCTGGGTCAGTTCCGCGGCGACGCTCCGTTCGCCGCCTGGCTTTATGCCATCGCCTGGTCGCGCTTCCTGATGGCGGCACGGCGGCGAAAACTGGAGCCGCTGGACGATGACGGCGCCTTCACCCTGCCGGAAGGCGCCAGCATCGTGAAGCTCGACATTGAAAAGGCGCTGGCGCTGTTGCGCGCACCCGAACGCGCCGCGCTGACCCTCTGCTTCGCCCTTGGCATGCCGCACGAGGAAGCCGCGGCAGCGCTGGCCATGCCGCTGGGAACCCTGAAATCGCATGTTGCGCGAGGGCGCGAAAAGCTCAAAACTCTGCTGCAGGATCACGCGCCATGACCATGGACGATATTCTCAGCCAACCGCTTGCGCCGGTGCGCGATGACGGGTTTTCGGCCCAGGTGGTGCTCAAGCTGCGCCGCGCCGAGGAAAAACGGCGTTTGCTGCTGTGGGGCGCCATGGCGCTGGCCTTGCTGCCCCTGCTTTCGGTGCTGCCGCTGGCAAGCACCGCTGCCATCGGCGCGGCGATCCTGGCGAAGGCCGGCAACTCACCCGTCTTCGCCAGCGCCGTCGGCCTTGCCGTGCTGCTGTGGTCGCTGCGACCACAGCGTTCCCGCTTCTAGCCTCAGATCTTCACATTGCCGGTCTTGGCCGCCGCTACCAGATGTTCGGCAGCGCGGAAAGCCAGCGCCGAGATCGTCATCGTCGGGTGGTTGCGCCCGCCGGTGACAAAGCTGGAGCCGTCGACCACGAACAGGTTGGGCACGTCATGGGCGCGGTGGAACTTGTTCACGACCGACGATTTCGGATCGTTGCCCATGCGGCAGGTGCCGCGCGAATGAGCGCCGCCGCGGCTGTCGCTGACAGGATCGGCCCACACCTCCTTCGCGCCCGCCGCCTTGAGGATTTCCACCGACTTGTCGCGGAAGAACGAAACCGCCTTCATGTCATTGGCGTGGCTGGTGGAGGTGATGCGCATGGCCGGCAGCCCCCAGGCGTCCTTCACATCGGGATCGAGATCCACGCAATTGGTCTCCAGCGGCATCTGGCTGATGAAATTGGACAGCACCATTTTGCGGTTGGCCTGCTCTATCAGTGCCTTCTTGTAGCCGGCACCCCAGCTCGGCGCGCCATGCACGCCGCCCAGGCCATAGGCGATCGGGCTGGTGAAGCCGCGCGCGGTCATGCGGCCGCCGCCATAGAAGCCGCGGCCCTTCACGTCGTTCGGCACGAAGTCCAGGATCGCGGCGCCGGTGACGCAGCCCTTGTATTCGTTGAGCGGATATTCGAACAGGGCGCTGGCGCCACCGCCATTGCCGCTCATCAGATACTTGCCGACGATACCGGAGGAATTGGCCAGACCGCCCGGAAATCGCGCCGACTTCGACATCAGCAGCAGCCGTGGCGTTTCGGTGCCGTTGGCCGACAGCACCACCACCTTGGCCTTCTGGAAGACCTCGCGGTTGTTATTGGCCTTGTCGATATAGATGGCGCCGGTGACCTTGCCGCTTCGGTCCACCGAGATTTCGCGGACATAGGCATTGGCGCGGATCTCGCACTTGCCGGTGGCCACCGCGTCGGGCAGCACCGTCACGGCGGAGGAGGAACGCGCCTTGGTCTGGCAGCCAAAGCCGCTGCACATGCCGCAATTGATGCAGGCGCCGCGGCCCTTGTAGGGTTCGGTGATGATGGCGGCGACATTGGGCACCACGGTCAGGCCCAGCTTGCTGGCGGCCAGCTTGGCCAAGGCGCCCGAACTCTTGATCGGCTGCGGCGGCAGGGGATAGGGCTTGGACATGGGCGCCATGAAGGGCGTATCGATCCGCTCGCCTGAAATGCCTAGTTCCCATTCCGCCATGGTGTAATAGGGTTCAAGCTCCTCATAGGAGATCGGCCAGTCGGCGATGCCGGTGCCCGCCATGGTGCCGAACACCGAGGCCTCGTTGAATTCCCAGGGCAGGTGCCGCCAGGACGAGGCGCCATAGGTAACGGTGCCACCGCCCACCACGCAGCCATAATTGTGCCCGCCGCGCGTCGCTGTCTCCCCGGCGTTGCGGCGGAAGGTGTTGCGATGCAGGCTGGGATCGCTGATCAGCACGTCCACCGGGTCGGGGAAGCGGTTGGAGAGCTCGTCCTTGCTGTAGTCCTGTTCATGGCCATAGGCGCCCCAGCCGCCCTGTTCGAGAACCACGACGGAAAAACCGGCCCGGGAAAGCTGCCGCGCCATCACGCCGCCGGCAGCGCCGGAACCTATGACCACGAAATCCACTTCGGTGGAAGGATCGTATTTCTGCATCTTTGCCTC
>CAZYGO010000104.1:0-12641 GCA_964647455.1 uncultured Rhizobium sp. | reverse complement strand
GGTATGCATGTTTTCTCCTTCGGCGTGGGCCGTTTCGACCGGGATGGGGGCAGCCGAACGAACCCCGGCGGTCGGGTCGGCAGGTACGGAAACAAAGCTGGTTTCGAGCAGTGCCCATTCATCGGCGCGCCAGATCGTGACTTCGGCGCCGGTGCTGGGATCAGTGATGACTTCTGCGGCGCGCCACAAGGCGACTTCATAGCCGATGGAAACATGGGAGAGTTCGCCCCGCGCCACCATGCCTTCAGCATCCTGGGCCGCTGCGGTTTCGCCAAACTTGATCACGCCCAAAAGCTGACCATTGGCGATGCGAGCGGACTGCAGGACGCCCAAGATGGCGCCGATGTCACTGGCGTTGTGGCTATTCAGCACTTTCACGGCGCCGGCGGCAACGCGCGAAAGGTCGATCGCCTTGGGATCAATCAGCAGGCGTTCAATGTAACCATAGCGGCGCACATCGGCGCCGGAAGACAGCACCACTTCGACGGTGCGGGCGGCTGCATCGTAAGACGATGTCCTGATGTGCGATTTGCGGGCGCCGCGCGCGGGCGGCGGCGCCACATGCGCTACAACTGCAGCAGCGCGCGCCATTAGCCCGCCCCTTCGCCGAAAGCGTCAGACAGATCGATCGGGTCTTCGTCTTCAGAGCCCGTCGCGCGATCCTGGACATTGCGCCAGGCGTCCGATGCGCTCTTGATGACGATATGGCGAACCGTCCGGCCTTTAAGGAACGCCAAGCCGGCGCCGACCTGGGCTAGCGTTCCGGTGACGATCTTTTCCAGATCGTGGTCGCCCTTGCTGGCGGCATATTGTGCCACCGCAATGAAATAGTCTTCTTCGCCGGCGATAATGGCCCCCCAATCGGCCTTCAGCTGAAAGCTGCGATTGCGGACTTCCCTGGCTGCGGACGCCATGCCCAAAGTTTTGGCCAGCAGCCCGTCCGACAGAACAACCAGGAAAGCGTCGAAAGGCGTGTATTCCGTCCAGCCGGAATCAGCGTTGCGCGGCTGCCAGGGCAGCTGATCCCGCAATGCCCGGATTTTCAGATCGCTGGCGGAAAGACCTGTGAGTCTCAGGAACGAAGCGCGGCGCATTGGGAGACTCCATTTGGATACGTGATGTATCCAATATGGACGCCGTTCGGGATGTCAAAAGGTATTTTCCGTAGGTGAGGGTCGCGGACTAATGCGGACTACAGTGACAAATTGGAGGGCGGCGGACCGAATAGCTGATGTTCTGTGGAGAACTCCACGCCCGAGTCCCTGTCATCGTCATCAATTGGGCCTTCGCAGTAGTCCCCCTCAAGGTCTTCCGTGCCGCCCATCGCCCAATTGCGCTGGTCCCCATCCTCACCGCACGAATCTCCGCCCCCGTGGTCCGGATTGATTGATCCTAAGGCCGGTTCCAAATCGGAATCGCCGTCCAACTGGTCAAGAAGCGCGATCAGCGCATTGGCAGCATCCAGGTGGCGCGCAATTTCTGCTTCAATCGATTTGCGATTATTCGGCATTGTTATGGGGCGGGGAGCATTCATTGGCTATGGCCCTCTGATGGGTATCTGTGACCAAACAACCCTGTCTTCGGCGCGCGGAACGCCGAGATCGCGTAGCGCGGCGACGAAAGATTCGCACATCACCGCTGGAAATGGTGTCGGCCCGACGATAACTCGGTCCAGAATGTTCGCCAGGTCCAATGCCGCTATCTGCGGGTATTTTGCGCCATCCAACGGGATTTTGAAGATCGTCTGCGGAACCCCATGAACGACTTCCTTTGCTTGCTCCACAAGGGTCGGAAGATTGAAAGCAAAACTGTGTACGGCGCGCCATTCTTGTTCTTCCCAAAAGCCTTCGTGCTTAGTGCTGCAGACAGCGATAACCAACGTCTTAAAAATTGCCGCTTGAAAATCATTCGGCTGGAAATTGGCTTTAAGGAATGCAGTTTCCCTGAGAATATTTGCGATGACTTCATCCAAGACGGCGAAAGCGCCATACCTTCCGAGATAGGCAACGGGGCTGAATACCAAACCCAACGCGGGTGCAGCGCCAGTGTTAACTGGCAACTTCAAAACGAGGGCGACACGTGGCGATGAATTGCCGAAGGCGCGCCACATGGATAGACGCCCAAATATGTCTTCTCGCGCGTAATGGCTCGATGTCGAAGTTATGTAAGTGTTCAGATAGATATGGTTCCACCAATTATCGAACTGAACCAGAGCCGCCTGGCCAGCCCCGGCATAGACAGAATCGGTGGCAGTATTAAATGCTGCTTTTTTCGCGGCATCCGCAAAGTACTCGATCAATAGATCGTGACCGTGCGTGACTTCCCGATAATCCGACATGACAGTGGTGTTTCGCATCCACAGGCGCTTGGTCTGGATGATTTTCAGCGCGGCATCTGCAGTCGTGTAATGCGCGAAGCGGATATGGCAACCCATCGGGTCATCTACCCCGGGATTGTCATCGATCCGCTTTTTCTCCCGTTGCCTCAGCGCGTAGGGCGAAAAAATACCCTCAATCTTTCTGAGGAAGTCCATCTCTTCTTTCGTGAAAGCCATGTTGCCCCCGATCAGGTCGCGCAGTTTATCCGGCCTTTGCCATCAGGGCTACGATCTGACCGCTGGAGCCTTGATCGCAATAAACCGCCCAGGCATCCATCAGCTGGCGCCGGCGGTCCAAGGCATCGCCGCGCCGATAGGCCTGTTCGGCTTCATCGCCGACCAGGTGCGCCATTGCCGCCTCCACCAGCTCACGTGGGAAGCTGGTGCGATCGCCGGCCCAATCGCGGAAGCTGGACCGAAAGCCATGCACGGTGAAGGCATCGAAGTCCGTCCCCTTCAGGACCTTGGCCATCGCCATGTTCGACAGCGGCTTGCCGCGCTTCAGGCCTGGGAACAGGAAGCCGCTGCCGCCGACCGCATCGATCCTGGCGCGCGCGATCGCAAGCGCCGCAGGCGACAGCGGGACGCGGTGATCGCGCCCGGCCTTCATCCGCGCCGCCGGCACGGTCCAGACCTTGGCTTCCAGGTCGAATTCGGCGGCGGTGGCGAACAGGGTTTCGCTGGTCCTGGCTACGGTCAGGATCGTGAAATCCAGGGCCTGGGCTGACAGGCTTGGCGACCCGCGCCGCAGATAGGCAAAAAACTCGCGCATCCGGGCATAGGGAAGGGCGGCATGGTGCCGGCTTAGGTGCTTCGTGCGCGGCAGCAGCAGGGACAGATGGCCCTTCCAGCGGGCCGGGTTTTCGCCCTGGCGCATGCCCCGGGCCTTCGCTGCATCCAAGACCCGTTCGATCCGGCCCCGTAGCATGCGGGCGGTGTAGGGCTTGGCCAGCCAGATCGGTTTCAGGACCGCCAGAACGTCTTCGGTGGTGATGTCCGACACCAGGACGGGCCGCAAGGTCGCCGCGTCGACGGTCAGGGTGGTTTCCCAGCCCTTCCGGACCTTCGGATTCCGCCATTGCGGGGCCAGGTCGACCACGATCTGGTCCGCCAGCTGGCCAAACGGCACGGCCTCTATAGCGGCCCGCTGGCGGCGTCTGGCTTCGATGGGGTTCATACCCGCCTGGATTTGGGCGCGGGCCTGGCGCGCCAGCGCGCGGGCGGAAGACAGCGGAATGGTGGGATAACCGCCAAAGCCCATTTCGCAGCGCTTCCGGCGGAAGCGAAAGACGAACACCCAACGGCGGGCGCCAGAAGGATCGACCCGGAGATACAGGCCCGCCCCATCGGCATGGAATCCTGGCCCCTTGGTGGGAAGCGACTTTGCGGAAAGCCTATCGATTGCCCTGGCCATCCTAACATCTGTCCTAACAGCGGCGTCGGACTAGCCCGCACCGATGCGAACTGATCTGGATGCCCTATCGGCCAAACGTCAATAGTCGCAGGGTTTTCCGGACTAATGCGGACTGCAGCGACACGCCGTTCGGGCGCCTAGGGCGCGCCAACCCAAAAATCAGCTTTGATTTTGTTGGGAAATTTCATCGAAAAGTCCCACAGTCATTATTAGGGAGACAAGGCCATTAGTCTGGGCCGATTTCCCTAGGAACAGAGTAATGGGCGCGCGAGTCTTTCGCCATTTGGCTGGAACAATAGCCGTCACCTGCGCTGAGCTATTTCTGGCTTCATGCAGCAAGCCAGTTACGCTCGAAGGCGAAGTGCTTGCGCGCGTGGTGAGCCCGGACGGAGCGGTTGCTGGCGTGGTCACCGTGTTGGAGGGCCCAGCGACTGTACCCGACAGCTATCGTGTCTACATCGAGGACAAGGGACCCGATAAGGGAATCTCTGAAGTCCTGAGAATGGACCATGGAGAGGTACCGAAGATCGCTTGGGTCGCCAATACGCTTCGAGTGGAAGCCCCATGTGGGCAAATATACAGATTTTCGAATTTTACAACGCTCGGAGTGGCTACGAATTTCCGCTATGTCCCTGTGCTGCTCGAAAATCGCGGCCTTTGTGAGCGCCGGAATTGAGCTTAGACGGAAGGCATATTCCGGTGGGGCTAATGAAATCCCCGCTATTGGGAAGACCGAGACGCCAGGAGCGTGTCCAGCTGGGCGAACTGCTCGCCGAACCCGCCCGTGCTGCCCGATGCGATGGCGTCGTCGAGCGCCGCCTTCGAGGGATAGAGATCGCGCAGGACCAGCAGCGTCCCGCCGCCACGGTCCTCGAACGTCACCGTGGTGACCGAGCCGCCCGCGCCGCTTTCCTCATTCGTCCAGACCAGGCGCGCGGGCTCCGCCACCTCGATGTAGCGGCCGAAGAAGGCCATGGGCTGCGGCGAAGCGGGGTGGCCGAAGACGAAGCGATAGCTGCCGCCGGTGCGGGCATCGGCCTCGCAGGAAAGGAACTCTATCCCGCACGATGCCGGCACCCACCAGCGCCGCAGCAGCTCGGGGCTGGTCCAGGCCTCGAACAGGAGCCGCGCCGGAGCGCCGAACGCGCGCGTCACGACCAGTTCGCGGTCGGAGGCGCGTTCCACGCTGGTGTCCTCGCTCATGCGCGCGCGGCCTTCTTCCTGGGCTTGAACCATTTTGCCGCCTTGGTGTTCCGGTGGGGGCAGCCCGGCCAGCAGCAGGGTCGGCGGCTGCCTTCCTTGAGCTGGCGCACCAGCCGTTCGACATGCTCCTGACGTGTCTCGTCCTTCTTGACGATCGTGACCCAGCAGATCCATTCGTTGCGCGCCAGGGGCGTGATGTCTTCCCACGCCGCCAGCGCCCGGGCATCGGCGCCCAGGGCCTTGCGCATGTCGTCCGGCAGGTCATGCACCGTGCCGGCGGAAATTTTCCTTGCAGCCATGCCGCCTTGTTGCCACGGGGCGGGCGCGCGCGCCACGCCTATCTGGCGGCGCCCGCAACCGGCCCCAGCCGCTGCTTGCCCAGCGCGATATCGTCGATATAGACGGTGAAGCCCTGGCCGGTGGCGGCCTGGTAGTTGGTGAAACCGATCTGCAGCGTCTGGAAGGCGGCGGGAATCTCGATGCCTTCGTAATTGCCGGCACCCTTGTGCTGGCTGATCTCGCTGACTTCCTTGCCGTTGACGAAGAACTCGTAGGTCTGGGTGGCGTTGTCGACATGCCATTCCAGCAGGTTCCAGTCGTCGTTGAACTTCAGCATGGTGGCGGATTGCGGGCCGAATTCCGGGCGCCCGTTCGGCGGCTGGACATTGTAGAAATATTTGAAGTCGCCATTGGGATAATAGAGCAGGGTGGCCAGGCGCACATCGATCCTGTCGCCCTTGAGCGGGCTGGTGGCGGCGCCGTGGACGATGGTGGCGTGGATCAGCCGGCCGGTGGGCAGCGGCGCCGGCGTCTTCACCTTGTAATAGAGCCGGCCCCAATGCTCGCCGCCAAGCGCCGCGACCTTGTCGGGCGCCAAGTCGATGCTGCGGCCGCCGCGCACGCCGGGCTGGATCATCAGGGCGTGCTTGCCGCTGTGGGCGACGCCTTCCTCGACGCCGAGTTCACCGGTCTTGGTGAAGCCGGCGGGAATGGCGCCGACGGCGGTGGATTCAAAATCGTCCGCCACGATGGCCGCGGGCGCGCCCGAACCCATGCCCGCGCAGCCGGACAAGGCCGCGCCCAGCACCACGAGCGTGGCGGCGAATGAAGTCTTCATGAGCGTGTTCCCCGTGCCGATTGATGGCGGTTTCGCCAACCGAACTTAGCGGATTTGCCGGGCGCGCGAAGCGACATCCCCGCAATGTTTCCACCCCCTACTTGTTGGCGCCCCCGGTCACGGCATGAAGGATGGCGGCGCCGGCTTCGGTGTTCTTGAGGCCTTCCAGCGCCGAGCCGACGGCTTGGCCGCCCTTGGCCGTGAACAATTCTCCCACCGCGGTGAGGCCTTCGGACGGCGTGCCGGTCTGGGAGATGATTTTCACCTCAGCCTTCTCCAGGGCGCCAGCCTGTGCGATCCCGACGTCGCGCGTCGCCTCGACCTGTTTCACCCGGATGAGATAGCTCTGGTATCCCTCATTCTCGCCAATCTCCTTGGCAAGGGTGATTTGGGGATTGACCGTGGCGAGCTGGCGTGCCGTTTCCGCCGCGCCTTCTGCTTCGCCCTTGGCCTGGATGCCTTGGGCGAGCAGCTTTGCGGCGGCGAGGTCGCCCTCGGCCACCGTTGTGACCTGCATTTTCTGGCCTTCGGCCTTGGTCACCGCCACCTGCTTGTCCCGCTCGGCCGCGACGATGGCGACCTGCTTGTCCCGGTCGGCATTGACGACCTGTACGTTGCGGTCGATCTCCGCCTGGCGGACGAATTGGATCTGCTTGACCGCCATTTCCTTCTCGGCGGTGTTCTTTTCCTCATCCTTGATGGCCTGCCTGGCCTTCTGGTCCTGGATGCCGATCATCTGCTCTTTTTGCGCATTGCGGATGCCGACCGCTTCGTCGGCGGCTGCTTTGTTCGTGGCCACGGTCTTGGCGGCCTCGATCTCGGCGGTCTCGGCGGATTGCTGGTTCATGGCCACCGCGACCCGCGATTCCTTTTCGATCTCCGACTTCTTCTTGTTCATGATCTGCTGGATGACCTGCGAGCCCTGTGCGTCGCGGATATCCATCAATTCGATGTTCTTGACGGTTTCGATGCCCCATTGGGGCAGCTGGGCCGAAACCTCCTTCGTGAAGGATTCGCTGAACTCCGCGCGCTTGCCCAGAATGTCCTCGATCAGCGCGTTGGCGAGAATGGTCCGCACCACGCCCTGCATGATGCCCTTCAGCTGGCCATCCAGCTCGGTGATGGAGCTCAGCCTCTCAGCGGCCTTGGCCGGATCGGCGATCCGGAAAAACGCCAGCACGTCGAGGACGAAGGGAAGGCGGCCCTTGTCATAGGCGGCATAGTCCTCAAGCTCGACGCGAAAGACCGAAAGCGGCAGGACGCTGACCTTGACGCCGATAAGCGGCACCCAGGAAGGCCATTTGTAATATGTGTTGCCGCCCATGTCCCGGCCATAGGGCGTGGAGCGCTTGGCGCTCTGGACGATGTGGACGGCATTGGTCGGGACCACGACGCGAAACGAAATCGCGATCACGATCACCAGAAAGCAGATTACTCCAGCGACGGTGCTGACAAGAAAGACATTCATCAAGAGTTCCCCAACCCGGCATATTCCCTCGGGGGGAATATATCAGAACGCACAACCGGCGCGAGTGCCGGTTCATGCCTGGGGGGCGGTTTACGATGCCCGCGCCACGCCATCGCCGATGGCGGCCGCCATCATCGCCGCGATCTCGTCCTTCAGCTGCAGCTTGCGCTTCTTCAGCCGGGTGAGGGTGAGGTCGTCGGCATTGCCGCTGAGCGAGAGCGCGGCGATGGCGCTGTCGAGATCTCCATGTTCCTGGTGCAGCGCCTGCAGGCGCGCATCGGGCAGGGCCGACGGCATCGGGACGGTGACGGTGGAGAAACGAGGAGAGTTCGGCATGGCTGGCATCCTTTCGAAGGCTGATCCGCCTTCCCTGTCGCCACCCCATACCCATCCCGGCATTGTGCCCCGGTTTTCCGGCAAACGGCCAAAGCCATGGTTAATGAAGTATTAATAGCGCCGCCAAATGGTTAATGTCAACGAATCAGTCCGCAGGCGGATGAGTCAGCCTGTCGCGGCGGGACCTGTGGCGTCGGCCGGGTGGCGCCCCGGCCTTTCCGGGCAAACTGTAAAATTCCGTCGCCGCGCGGCGAGGGCCGCATGACCGGGCCGGGGGCTGTGCTAGGAAGGCGGCAAACAAGGGCCGTCCATCCAGGGACGGCGACGGGGAGTGACATGAGTTCCGAACGCGCCGATACCGGGCTTGATGCGCAGCGCCTGCTGCTTCTGCTGCTGTTCGCGGGCAGCGGCTGCTCGGCCCTGGTCTATGAGATCGTCTGGTATCACCTGCTGCAGCTCGCCATCGGCTCCACCGCCGTGTCGCTGGGCATCCTGCTCGCCACCTTCATGGGCGGGCTGTGCCTGGGCAGCTACCTGCTGCCGCGCCTGCTGCCGCGCACCCGCCTGCATCCGCTCCTGGTCTATGCCGGCATCGAGGCCGCCATCGCGCTGTGCGGCCTGGTCGAACTGGTGCTGATCCCGCTGATCGACCGGCTCTATGTCTCCGGCGCGCAGGACGGCATCGCCGGCATGTTGCTCAGGGGCGTGGTCTGCGCCGTATCGCTGTTGCCGCCCACCGTGCTGATGGGCGCCTCGCTGCCCGCCATTGTGCGCTGGGCGAGAGGTGGGGCGGACATGCGGCCGTCCTGGTGGGGCCTGCTCTATGGCGCCAACACGCTGGGCGCGGTGGTCGGCTGCCTGCTTGCCGGCTTCTGGCTGCTGCGGGTCTATGACATCCGCATCGCCACCTTCGCCGCCGCCGCCATCAACCTGGCCGTCGCCGCGCTGAGCCTGGCGCTTTCGCGCGGCCCGGTCGCCGACAGCGAGGCGGTGGAGGCGCCGCGCGGTCCCCGCGACTGGCCGGTGATCATCGCCATCTTCTGCTCCGGCGCCTCGGCGCTGGGTGCGGAAATCGTCTGGACCCGCCTGATGGGCCTGATGTTCGGCGCCACCGTCTATGCCTTCTCGATCATCCTGGCGGTGTTCCTGGCGGGGCTGGCCATCGGCACGGCGGTGGCGTCCTCGCTGGTCAAGCGCGTCGAGCCGCGCGCCGCGCTGGGCTGGTGCCTGATGCTGGCGGCGATCGGCCTGGCCTGGGCGGCCTATGCGATTTCCTTCCATCTGCCCTACTGGCCGGTGGACCCGCTGCTTTCGCGCGGGCCGCGCTACACCTTCGAGATGGACATGGTGCGTTCGGTCTTCGCCATCCTGCCGCCCGCCCTGTTCTGGGGCGCGGCCTTCCCGCTGGCCTTCGGCGCGGCGAATGCCGGCAGCGATCCGGGCCGCACCGTCGGCGGCCTCTATGCCGCCAACACGCTGGGCGCCATCGCCGGGGCGCTGCTGGTCAGCATCTTCCTGGTGCCATGGCTGGGCACGGTCGGCAGCCAGCGCCTGCTGCTGGGCGTGGCGGTGCTGGGCGGGCTGGTGATGCTGCTGCCGCCGCTGATCAGGGAAGACCGCTGGGAGGGCTCGGCGATGATGACCTTCGCGCTGTTCGCGCTGGGGCTTTTGGCCTGGGGCATGGGGCCGGTGCCGGGCGAGCTGATCGCCTATGGCCGGCGCATCGCCACCGAATTCGGCTATTCCACCATTCTCTACACCGGCGAGGGCCGCAACACCTCCATCGCCATCTCGCGCTGGAATTCCAACGGCGCGCGCCAGTTCCATGTCGCCGGCAAGGTCGAGGCGTCCAGCCTGGGCGTGGACATGAAGCTGCAGCGCATGCTGGGCCACATCCCGGCGCTGATGCACAAGAACCCGCAATCGGTGCTGATCGTCGGCTTCGGCGCCGGCGTCACCGCCGGCAGCTTCACCCGCGACCCGACCATCAAGCGGATCGTGATCTGCGAACTGGAGCCGCTGATCCCGCCCACCACCACCAAATGGTTCGGCGACGAGAATTACCATGTCGCCGAGGACAAGCGCACCGAAATCCATTTCGACGATGCGCGCCATTTCGTACTGACGACGCCGGAAAAGTTCGACATCATCACCTCCGATCCCATCCATCCCTTCGTCAAGGGCAGCGCGGCGCTCTATTCCAAGGAATATTTCGAGATGGTGAAGGACCATCTCAACGAGGGCGGCATCGTCACCCAGTGGGTGCCGCTCTATGAGAGCGACGCGCCTTCCGTGAAAAGCGAGATCGCCACCTTCTTCCAGGTCTTCCCCGGCGGCATGGTCTTCGCCAATACCAATAGCGGGCAGGGCTATGACGTGGTGCTGGTGGGGCAGAAGAACAACAAGCCGATCGATCTTGATGCCATAAACGCCAGGCTGGCCTCGGCCGGCTATGCCCCGGTGCTGCAATCGCTGCGCGACGCCGACATTCCCTCGGTGATGAACCTGTTCGGCACCTATGCCGGCAACGATGCCGACCTCAAACCCTGGCTGGCCGATGCCGCGATCAACCATGATTACGACATGCGGCTGCAATATCTTGCCGGCCTGGCGCTGAATGGCGACCATGCCGACGAAATCTATCGCCAGATGGTGTCGCTGGCCCAGCCGCCGCAGGGCGCCTTCACCGGCGACAAGATGGCGCTGCAACAGCTCTTCGCCACCATTGCGGCGCAGCGCACGCCGGGCCTGCAGCTGCAGCAGGCGCAATAGCCGGCGCCCGCGCTTGCGGGCGGGCGGGATTTCCGGGTTATGATCGGCCATCCTCCGGGGGGCAGGGATGGACCAGTTGCGCATCTTCATCTCCTCGCCGGGAGATGTGAACGAGGAGCGGCGGCGCGCCGCGATCGTGATCCAGCGCATCCGGCGCGAATTCTCCCGTTTCTTCGACGTCTCCGCCATTCTCTGGGAATACGACCCGATGCTTTCCAGCGGGCATTTCCAGGACGTCATCGAAAAGCCGTCCAACACCGACATCGTGGTGCTGATCCTTTGGTCGCGCCTGGGCACCGCCCTGCCGGAACGCTATCGCGGCATGGACGGGCGCGTGCCCGTCACCGGCACCGAATGGGAGTTCGAGGACGCGCTGGCGGCCAGGCAGAAGAAGGGCACGCCCGACCTTCTGGTCTATCGCAAGAATATCCCGCCCCAGGCCGCCTTCACCGACAGCGAGCAGATGCAGCGGGCCCAGGCGCAATGGGACCTGCTGCAGGATTTCTGGCTGCGCCATTTCGTCGAGCGCGACGGCACCTTCAAGGCCGCCTTCAACCAGTTCAGCGCCCTGGACGAGTTCGAGCAGCAGTTGGAGCGCCATCTGCGGACGCTGCTGCGCGACCGTGTCGCCCAGTTGTTGAAGGCGGAAGGGCGCAAGCCCGTCTCCTGGCATGCCGGCTCGCCCTTCCGCGGCCTGTCGGTGTTCGGGCCGGAACATGCCGCCATCTTCTTCGGCCGCGAGCAGGCCGAACAGGAGCTGGTGGAAATCCTGGCGCGCCTCGCCGATGGCGGCTGCGACTTTGTCTGCATCTTCGGCGCCAGCGGCAGCGGCAAGTCCTCGCTGCTGCGCGCCGGCGTGCTGCCGACGGTGGAATCGCCCGGCGTGGTGGCGGGTGTGACGCGCTGGCGGCGGCTACTCTTCACGCCCGCCGAACTGGGCGGCGATCCCTTTGCCGGCCTGGCGGCGCGGCTGCTCGGCGCCGATGTGCTGCCGGAGGCGGCGGCCTCCGGCGACGCGGTGGCCTGGCGGCGGCTCATGGCCGCATCGCCGCGAGAAGCGGCCGCACGCATCCGCGAGGCCTTGCTGCGGGCCGCGCATGACGCCGGCCTGGGCGGCGGCGCAATGCCGCTGCGGCTGTTCCTGCTGGTGGACCAGCTGGAGGAAATCTTCACCAGCCCTGGCTTCGATGGCGAAGGCCGTGTTGCCTTCGTCGAACTGCTGGCGGCGCTGGCAAGGAGCGGCGCGGCCTGGGTCGCCGCCACGATGCGGGCGGACTTCTTCCCCCGCGTCGCCGAGATCGAAACCCTGGCGGCGCTGACCGCGGGCGAGGGCGGCTATGCCCTGGCGCCGCCGCGCGGACCGGAAATCGAGCGCATGATCGGCAAGCCGGCCGAGGCGGCGGGCATCGCCTTCGAGGTTGATCCCGCCACCGGCATCGGGCTGGACGCCGAGTTGCTGGAGGCGGCCACCGCTTCGCCCGGCGCGCTGCCGCTGATGGAGTTCACCCTCGACGAACTCTATCGCCGCGACATCCAGGACAAGGGCGGCAGCTTCCTGACAGTCGCCAGCTTCCGTGCCCTGGGCGGGCTGGAAGGCTCCATCGCCGCCCAGGCCGAGGCGACGGTGGCGGCGTTGCCGCCGCATGTCGCCGGCGCCCTGCCGGTACTGGTGCGCGCCCTGGTGCTGGTGGGCGAGGACAACCGCGTCGGCGCCCGCGCCGCGCCGCTGGGCGAACTCCATGCCCATGCGGAGCTGGGGGCGCTGACCGATGCCCTGGTGCAGGCGCGGCTGCTGGTGGTCTCCGGCGCCAGCGTGCGCGTGGCCCATGAGGCGCTGCTGCGCGCCTGGCCGCGCGCGGCGCACCTGATCGCCGAGGACATGGAATTGCTGCGCGCCCGCGCCCGCGCCGAGCAGGCGATGAGCCGCTGGCTGGCGGAAAAGGAGACGCCGGAT
>CAZYGO010000103.1:0-3113 GCA_964647455.1 uncultured Rhizobium sp. | reverse complement strand
GGAGGATGTCGCCATGGTGATGGACGCGGCGAGCGTCGCCAGTGCGCATTATTGCGGCTATTCGATGGGCGGCTTTATCGGGTTGCGGTTCGCCGCCGCCCATCCCCGGCGCGTGTCGAAGCTGGCGCTGTGCGGCGTGGGCGAGCATTACCTGCGCGGGCCGCGCATCAGCGATCCCGGTTCACGCGACCTGCTGGCCGAAGCGCTGGAGATGGACGACCCTTCTGGCCTGACCGACAAGCGCGCCATCATGTTCCGCAAATTCGCCGACCAGCCGGGCAAGGACCGTTTCGCCCTCGCCGCCTGCATGCGGGCAATGTCGCCAAGGCTGCCATCGCAGGCTTTGGCGCAGTTTGCACAAGAGGTGCTGGTGGTGTGCGGCGAGACCGATGACATTGCCGGTCCGCCCGATGGACTGGCGGCGCAATTTCGCCATGGTTTCGCCGTCACCGTGCCCGCGCGCGATCACATGTCCGCCGTGGGCGACCAGAAGACCCGCAAAACCGTAGCGGCGTTTTTCGCGCGCTGAGGGCGAAACCCGGTTCCGGTCCCATTCGTTTTCTCTCCACCGGCGACCTTCTCGCGGAAGATGAAATATTCCGTAGACGGATTATTCCGGACGCAATTTGCGTGGAGAGATTTGATGCGCTGTATGTTGCCGGAAATGCCTGATGCGAAAGGCAAAACCGCTTTCCATGCGGTACGCTTCCGTACTGAAAAAATCATGGGTTTTCCGCAGCCAACCGCTAAGTTCCTTGAAGGGACAGGGCGCGACTCACGAGGCGCCGCATGAGTGGGGCTCTAGCGCTTGGACGGGCAACCGTGATGACAGACGCGCCGCAACGCGCCGGCATCCGCAACCGGTTGCTCGGCAAGCTGACGGCCGGCGACTGGGCGCTGCTGCAGCCGCATCTGGAAGCGGTAACCTTGCGCGAGCGCCAGGTGATCGAGGTGCCGCACAAGCCGATTGCCCATGCCTACTTTCTCGAGATCGGCGTCGCCTCGGTGGTGGCGGTGGACAGCGAGGATCATCGCATCGAAGTCGGCGTCATCGGCTATGAAGGCGTCACCGGCGTGCCGCTGATTATGGGCGACAACCGGGCCCAGCACTCCACCTATATGCAGATTCCCGGCAGCGGCCATCGCATCGCCGCCGACCGGCTGAACGGCGCGATCCGCGAAAGCGAGAGCCTGCGGGCCCTGATGCTGAAATCGGCCCAGGGCTTCATGATCCAGACGGCGCACACCGCGCTCGCCAATGGCCGCGCCAAGCTGGAGGAGCGGCTGGCCCGCTGGCTGCTGATGGCGCATGACCGCATGACCAGCAATGCCGTGCCGCTGACCCATGAATTCCTGGCGGTGATGCTGGGGGTGCGCCGCGCCGGCGTCACCGTCGCCATCCATTCCTTCGAGCAGCGCGGTTTCATTACCACCCGCCGCGGCGAACTCACCGTGGTCAACCGCCCCGGCCTGGAAAGCGTGGCCGGCAGCTTCTATGGCACGCCGGAAGTCGAGCTGGAACGGCTGCTGAGCGCGGCTTGAAAATCCTCGCCTGGCAATGGCGGCGTGGGCTATGGTCCGCCCGCCCATGCTCCCGGAAGAATTTGACGCCTGGTTCGCCGCTCGCGGCTGGCGCCCGCGCCCGCACCAGCTGGCGCTGGTGGCACATGCCGCGCGCGGCGACAGCGTGCTGCTGGTAGCGCCGACCGGCGGCGGCAAGACCCTGGCCGGCTTCCTGCCGTCGCTGATTGAACTGGCGGGGCGGCCGAAACGCGCGCGCAAATCCGCCCTGCACACACTTTACATCTCCCCGCTCAAGGCCCTGGCGGTGGACGTCGCCCGCAACCTCGAAACACCGGTGGCGGAAATGAACCTGGGCGTACGCATCGAAACGCGCACCGGCGACACGCCGCTGTCGCGCCGCCAGCGCCAGCGCCATGCGCCGCCCGACATCTTGCTGACCACGCCGGAACAGCTGGCGCTGCTGCTGGCGCATCCGCGCAGCCCCCAGCTGTTCGAAGGCCTGAAAACCGTGGTGCTGGACGAACTCCACGCCCTCTACAATTCCAAGCGCGGCGATCTTTTGGCGCTGGGGCTGGCGCGGCTTTCGACGCTGGCGCCGGGCCATCGCCGGGTGGGGCTGTCCGCGACGGTGAAGGACCCGGCGCTGCTGCAGCGTTTCCTGGTGCCCCAGAGCAGCGGCGGCGAATGCCGGGCCGAACTGGTGATCGCGGCCGGCGGCGCCAGGCCGCAAATCGAGATCAGCGCCTCGGAAGAATATGTCCCCTGGGCGGGGCACCTGGCCCGTCATGCCATGGGCGATGTGATGGCGGCGATCCGCGGCGCCAACACGGCGCTGATCTTCGTCAACACCCGCTCCCAGGCCGAGCGCACCTTCCAGGAACTCTGGAAGATCAACGATGACAATCTGCCCATCGCCCTGCACCACGGCAGCCTGGCGCCCGAGCAGCGCCGCAAGGTGGAAGCGGCGATGACGCGGGGCGCCCTGCGGGCCGTGGTGGCGACCTCCACCCTGGATCTCGGCATCGACTGGGGTGCGGTGGACAAGGTCATCTGCATCGGCGCGCCCAAGGGCGCCGCCCGGCTGGTGCAGCGCATCGGCCGCGCCAATCACCGCCTTGACGAGCCTAGCCGGGCGCTGCTGGTGCCCGCCAACCGCTTCGAGGTGCTGGAATGCCATGCCGCCAGGGCGGCGGTGCTGGCCGGCGAGCTGGACGGCGAACGCCCGCGCGCCGGCGGGCTGGATGTGCTGGCCCAGCACATATTGGGCACTGCCTGCGCCGCGCCCTTCGATCCGGCTTCACTGTATGAAGAAGTGCGCTCCGCCGCGCCCTATGCTGCCTTGACCCGTGCTGATTTCGATGCGGTGACAGATTTCGTCGCCACCGGCGGCTATGCCCTGCGCGCCTATGAGCGCTATGCCCGGCTGCGGCCCATGGCGGATGGCAGATTGCGCCTCGCCCATCCCCGCCTGGAGCAGCAATACCGCCTCAATGTCGGCGTCATCGTCGAGGATCCGATGGTGACGATCAAATTGCAGGGCAAGGGCCGCCCCGCCGGCGCGGGCGGCCGCAAGCAGGGCGAGCTGGAGG
>CAZYGO010000102.1:0-5128 GCA_964647455.1 uncultured Rhizobium sp. | reverse complement strand
CATGGACCCGCACCAGGGTGGAATTGACTGCCGCCAGCGAGGGGCGGCCGCACATGCACATGTAACGCGCCAGCTCGGTCTGGAGCATTTCCAGCACGCCCTGCACACCGTCGGCACCATAGGCCGCCAGGCCCCACATCACCGGCCGGCCGATCAGCACACCCTGCGCGCCGAGGGCGAGCGCCTTGAGGATGTCGGTGCCGCGGCGGAAACTGCCATCGGCAAGCACGGGAATCCGGTCAGCGACGGCCTGCACCACGGGCGCGATCAGCAGCAGCGTGCCAGGCAGCGCCGCCGCCGCGCCGCCACGATAGTTCGACACCACCACCCCGCGGGCGCCGCGGGCGGCGGCTTCCCTGGCGTCTTGCGGGTTGACGATGCCTTTCACGACCACCGGCAGCGAGGTTGCCTTGACGATGGCGTCGATGGCGGGCCAGTTGATGCGCCCTGTGGGGGGCATTGCCGGGCCCGCGGCGGAGGTGCCGGCATGCACCGTCACGAACACGGCCTTGACATTGGCTGCCTGTGCCTGGGCGAGCGTCTCCTTCACCCTGGGGCTTTCCGCATAGACTTGCAGATAGAGCGGCGTCCTGGCGGCCTGGGCGATCGCCGCCAGCGGCATGCTGGAATCGCTGCTCACCACCATCGCGGCCTGGGCCGCGGAAGCACCGCGCGCCATCGCGACCTCGCCCTCGGGATGGAAGCGTTTCTGATCGGCGATCGGACCGGCGATGATCGGCGTGAAGTGCTGGTCGCCGAACAGCGTGCGTGTCAGGTCGAGGTCGCGCGTGGGGATGTTCATCCTGGGGCGCAGCGTGATGCGATCGGTGATGGTGCGGTCGCTGCCCATGATCGGCGCGGCCTTCGCCGCTCCCAGCACCAGGCGCGCCTGGGTTTCATATTCGAGCACATTGACCAGATCGCCCCGCGGGACCTGGATGGGCGGCGGAAGCACCCCGCGCAGCGGCGCGGCGGCCGGCGCCTGTGCCTGTGCTGCGGGTCCCGGTAGTACCGCGCCCGCCAGACCAGCGGCGGAAACCGCTCCCATCGTCCCCAGGGCGTGACGGCGCGACGCCAGCCCCAGAGGCGTATCGGTCTTTTCGGCCGAAGCCGTTTCGTCATCCGGCAACATCGTCCAGCCCCCCGTTGATCGCCTGCGACCCGTTCGCGGCAATTCGTGCGCCTTCCCACGGCACAACGCCGCAAAGCGATCAGGGAGTATTCCCCCCTGCCACGCTGGCGTCCAGATGCACGGCTCTGTGCCGCCTCAAAGGGCGATGCGCACCCCGCCGGTCACGGCATGGGACGTCCTGTTATTCCGGAATTCGCCGCTATAGCCGAGAAACAGGCTGAAATCCCGCGATCCCTGGACCGACAGACCGGTACGCAGCCGCGCCGCATCGCGGCCCGGGCGGGCCGCATCCACCAGGAACGGCACACCGAAGATATCGGCCTGCATCGTCAGGCCCGCATCGCCCAGGTCATGGGTCCAGGCCAGGTCCATCTGCGGGCGGACCTGAAATCCGGCGATGTCGATGCTCGTTGCGATCCGCACACCCAGCGCCGGCTGCACCAGGCTGAAATACTGGTGCGGGAAATCCAGGCCCACGGACCCGACCTCGCTATAGGCGCCCTGACCATAGGTCTGCATGGCCAGCCCGGCATAAGGCTCGATATCCAGCGGCGCCGCGTCCAGCCGGTAGCCGGCCTCGCCCGCGGCCAGCAGCGACCAGCCTTCGGGATCACCGGTCTGTATCTCATCGACCCCGGCGATGCTGACGATGCGGCTGGTGCGGCCATTGACCGGACCACCGGCCAGGCGGGCCGTGACAACCCAGCGGTCCGGCATCCAGGTCACATAGCCAGCGACGGAATAGGCATCGGTATCGGCGAAAGTACCGGCACTGTCCGAGTCCGAGCGGGCCAGGCTGAAGGCGCCGCCGACCGCCAGGCTTGAAGACAGGATCCGGTCCACTCCCAGGGCGAAGCCCGACAGCGTATCGCTGCCGCCCGCAATGCCGGCATCCATGCCCGTCTTCGACCAGCGTCCGATGCCGGCGGCCCAGAAATTCCAGTCCTGTGCGCCACCGGCGGCAGAGCCACCGCCGCCGTCCATGTCGGAGAACGTCCGGTTGCCATATCCGAAGGCGACACGTTCAGCCGCCGGCGACAGGGAAGCAAGCAGGCCCGCCTGGTGGCCGGCAAGAAGATCGGAAACCCCCGACATCGCCGCCAGCACGCGCATCGGGCGCTGCGCCAGCCCCTCGCCCGACAATGCCAGCAGTTCGGCATCGTCGGCGGCGATGCTGTTGTCGTAGAGGTCGTCGAAAACATGCGCCCTGGCGGCAACCGAGCGCACGCCCGGCGCGGGCCGCGCCGCGTCCAGCGCGGCGGCCAGATTCCGCGCGTTCAGATCGAGATTCTGCTGCGTCGCCAGGACCTGGAAATTCAGGGGCGTGACATTCAGCGTGACGGCGGTGGCGGCATAGACCACGTCAAGCCGGGTATTGGCGGCAAGGCCGGCGGCCGGCTGTGACAAGGAGGCGAACTGGCCGTTGATGGCCGCGCCATCCTCGGCGGTGATGAAGACAAAGCTGGCGCCCTCCGCCGGGGAATAGTTGTTGTTGCCGCCGGGAATGCCGCGCAGGACCGGAACCAGCGCGCCGCCCACCATGAAGGTGTTGCCGGCGCCCGTGACGATAACCTTGTCCCAGGTGCCAGGGCCGCCCGGCAGAAGCAGCGTCCCGTCGATATTCTCCCGCATGGTGGCCGAGGCCCCCAGCACGGTGTTGCCCTGGAAGGTCAGCGTTCCCGGCGAAGTGCCGGTCAGCGGCGTGCCAGCGGGCAGGCTGCCGCCGCTATTGGCGGCCACGTCGGCATAGTTCGGCAACTGGCCCGCATTCAGCGTGCCATTGATGGTCGTAGCGCCGACGATGCGGCCAAATCCCGACAGCATCGCACCCTGCGCCACGGTCATGGCGTTGCTCAGGGTCAGTGTGCCATCCACTCCCAGAGCGCCACCGGTCACCGAGACGGCGCCAGTGGCCGTGGTGCGGCCTGACACGATCAGCGTGCCGGGCCCGGCGACCGTGAAGCCGCCGGCCGTGACCAGCGGCTGGCTCCAGTATGTCGCCTGCTGGGCCGCGATGTTGACCTGGCTGCCGGCGGCGAGCGTGGTGGGGCCCGCGACAGCGCGGTCGAGCCGGATCAGGCCATAGCCATAGGTGGCATTGTCGGCCAGCTTGCCGCCGACATTCTCGGCGGTGGCGAAAAGCACATTGGCCAGGTCGCGCGCGCCATAACCGGGATAGGCCTGCTGCAGTACCGCCAGAGCGCCGGAAACCGTGGGCGCCGCCATGGAAGTGCCCTGCTGGTAGCCATAGGTGTTGTTGGGCAGGGTGGAATAGATTCCATTATCCTTCTGCTGGTCACCGCCCGGCGCGGAGACGCACCAGCTCGCGGTCACGCCGCAGGTCTGGGAATAATAGGCGATGGTCTTGTCCTGCCCCACCGAAGCGACGGCGACGACAAGGCCGGGCTGCTTCAGCAGCGCGGAGAAATCGTAATTGTTGCCGCCGTCGATATAGACGCCGGTGTTGGCGTTGCCGGGCCGCACGAAGGGATAGAGCGCGATGCCGTTGGGATTGGCGCCGGCGACGGGGCTGGTGTCGCGGTCATTGCCATTGGCCGCGACGATGATCTTGCCGGCCGCCAGCGCCCGCTGCACGGCGGCGGCTTCGTCGGGATCGTTGTAGCTGGCCGGCCAGATGGTGGTGCCGTTGGGCACCTTGGGGCCGTAGCTGGCATTGTAGATGCTGGTGCCGGTCTGAACGGCGAAATAATCGATCGCGGAAGTAGAGCCGTTGGGAATGCCGGGAGCACCGCAATCCTGGTTTTCGGCGCAACCGGCGATCATCTTCAGGACCAGCAGGTTCGCACCATAGGCGACGCCCGGCACGCCACTGGCGGCGGAAGCGCCGACGATGCCGCCGACATGGGTGCCGTGGCTCTGCGCGTCCGGATCGCTGATATTGGCGGCGTTGAAAGCCGTGCCCGGAGCGTCGAGCACGAAGCTGCGGCTGCGCGGATCAATCTTGCCGGAGAAAGCGACATGGTTGGGATCGATGCCGGAATCCGCCACCGTCACCAGAACGCCCTGGCCGGTATAGCCCATCGCCCAGGCCGCGGGCGCCCCGATCAGGCCCAGGCCATACTGGTTGGCATTCGGCACCGGGATGGCCTGTGCAAAGGCCGGCGCTCCCGCCGATGCAAGCAGCGCAGAGCCGAGCAGCGCGGCGCGCCGCAGCGTGCCCGGACAGGTTTTCGATGACATAACACCCCCTCAACCCAAGCCGGCGAGACAGCCCCCGTTTCCGCGCACTGGTAACATTGTCGGGGCAGTCATCCATGGAGGCGAAGTGGCGCAGGCGCCGGGCGGATCGGGGACGGCGGCTTCAGGCCCCGCGCCTGCCCGTCTTCCGCACTATTTCGGCTTGGGCGTGTAGCGGGCGACCTGGCCGAAGGGCGCCACCTGCGAGACGAAGATGTGCCCCTGGGTGTCGGCAACCACGCCTTCCGGGCCGGTGGTGCCCTTCAAGGGAAACCAGGGCGTGGGATTGCCCAGCACGTCGGGAATGAATCCGGTGACTTCGCCGGTCCTGGCGCTGCCGATATGGACGCCGCGGATGAAGGCGTTGCCTTCCTGCACGCTGGAAACCGAGTCGCCCGCATAGAGCACGTCATTCCGGTCAATATAAAGGCCGCTGGGTTTGCCGAACTGCTTCCACTCCGCCAGCTTGTTGCCGTCCTGGTCGTAGATCACCACCAGGCTGTTGCCGCGGTCGGCGACGAAGATGCGGCCCCGGCTGTCCATGGCCAGGCTGTGGCTGCAGTCGAAGGGGACCTTGCTCTTGCTGCAAAGATCCCAGGACTTGATGAACTTGCCGTTCCTGTCGAACTTCATGATGCGCGGCGGCAGGTTTTCCAGTTCATGGCCGTCGGCGACGAAGATGTCGCCGCCCGGCGCGGTGATGACGTCAGACGGCTGGTTGAAATGCGATTCATCGTTGCCGTAATGGCCGGTCGTGCCCAAGGTCATCAGCAGCTTGCCGGTGGGACTGAACTTCAG
>CAZYGO010000101.1:0-8216 GCA_964647455.1 uncultured Rhizobium sp. | reverse complement strand
CTTCAGCTCCATGAATTTCGACAGATAGGAGATGATGTAGGCGAAGTCGAAGATGATGTTGGTGGTGGTGTCGTTCTGCCGCACCTCGCCATTGACGCGGGTCTGGACCGACAGATTGTCGAAGCTCTTGAACTCGTCGGCCGAAACCATCCAGGGTCCGACCGAACCCGAGCCGACGAAGTTCTTGCCCTGGGTCACGTTGAACTTGGAATGACGCAGCCAGTCGCGGAGCGTGCCTTCGTTGAGGCACGAGAGCCCGGCGATGTGGTCGCGCCCCTTTTCGGGCGCTATGCGGCAGAAGGCGTCCGCCATCTGCCCCAGCATCGCCGGGCTGACCGTCATGATGCTGAGGACGCTGTGGAAGCCGGATTGCGCCAGCGTGCCATGCCATACGCCCACCAGCGAGCTGCCATAAGCTGTCACGGTCTCGACCGGCGCATCCTGTGCCATCGCGGGCGTGGCCAGCAGAAGGGCGAGAAGTGTGAGGCGCTTCATGCCTGCACCTTCGCGCGCCGGTCATGCCGGACAAGCCAGGTGAGCGGCAGGCCGAGCAGGACCGCTTGAGCCAGGAAGGTCAGCCAATGGATTTCGTGGCGGGGCACACCTGCGCCGCGATAGGTCAACACCACCCCGTCAATATAGAAGGAAATACCTGCGCTGCCGGCGTGAAAGCTGCCCTGTAGCCCCAGCATCAGGATCAGCGCCATGCCCGCCATCGGCCACGCCAGTTTCATGCGCTGGCGTGCGGCCAGCCCCGCCAGCAGGAAAGCCAGCGCCATGCCGATCAGCAGGTTGGCCGCAAGGACGAGGACCGTCATCGACCAGTCGAACCATGCGGGCACTGGCTGGAGCCATTTGTTGTCCGTACCGACGGCGCCGCCCAGATGGCCCAGGATGATCATCAAGGGCAGCAGCAGGAAAAATGCAAAGACCACCACCAGCGGCGGCATGATGCCGAACACCGCCCAGGGAAAACGGGCGCTGATCGAACGGAAGTCGCGTTGCCTGAGCATGGCGTCGGCCAGCTCCTGGTCCGGCCCCAGGGCGGCGCGGGCTCTGGCGGCGGCATCGGCTTCGTCGAACCCCGCCGCGCGCTGCTCTTCCGTCAGGTCGGCCAGGTGTTCGGCCAGTTCGCGCAGATAGCGCTTCACATGGCGGGGGGCGATGCCGCCGCGGAGCAGCCTGTCTTCTAGGCCGGCGAAGGCGTCAGACGGCGCGGGCATGGGAGGGCCCTTTCAGCACGCCCTGGATGGCGCCGGTCAGTGCCATCCAGCTGTCGGTCAGGTCGAACAGACGCCGCACCCCCCGGGCGGTCAGGCTGTAATAGACCCGGGAGCGGCCCCCCACTTCCCGTCGCTGGGACTTCAAGGCCCCGTCCTTTTCCAGGTGATGCAGCACCGGATAGACCACGCCCTCGCTGAGCGTGACCACCTCACGGGTCTGGGCCCGGATCGCCTGGACGAGCTCATAGCCGTACATTTCCCGATCCCGCAGCAGCCGCAGGATCATCAGTTCCGGCACCCCGTCCATGAAACTGCTATTTTTTCCAGCCATTTAGGCATATACCTCGTTATACGATGTATATATACCTTGTAATACGAGGTATGTAAACGGGCGATTATGCCGTGGCGGGGTGAAACCGCTTCACCGCCAGCCAGCCGGCCGCCAGGAAAAGCAGCAGAACCGCGCCCTGGGCCGCGCCGAACACCGGCCCGCCGGGGGCCGGGCAGGCCGGCATCAGGGCGCACAGCGCCGCCACCTTGGTGAAGGCCTGGGTCACCAGCACGAAGACGTTGAGATAGAGGCCGAGCACGGCGGTGCCGACGAACGCGGCCCGCCAGCCCCCGGCCATGTGGCGGCCATAGAAGGCGTACAGCGCCACCGCCAGGGCGATCAGAGCCACGACCCCGGTGATCTGCGCCGGGCTGGGCGCAGGCACGGTGGGGGCAATCAGAAAGCCGGTGGCGCTGGTCAGGAAGGTGAACAGCAGGAAAACCTGGTTGGAATGGGCCGGCAGCCGCCCCATCAGCAGGGACCACAGCACGTAAAGGCCGGAGAGAATGGCGATCAGGGTGATGGCGACATGACCCAGCACCAGCGGGTCGCTGCCCAGTTCCGTCATGGCGGTCTCCTTCCAAATGGGTTTTGAGCAAATGGCATGGGAAAATCGGCACGGGAAATGCGCTCAGCTTGAACCGGGGCGGGGGCGGCGGCAAGGCGGCGGGGCTTGAAACCCCACGGCCGAGGCGGCTATTCCAACGCCCCTTTCCGGGTCCGCCCCGGGGCAATCAGGAAATCCGCCAATGGCCGGCCACAGTCAGTTCAAGAACATCATGCACCGCAAGGGGCGCCAGGATAAGGAGCGCTCCAAGGTCTTCGCCAAGCTGTCGCGCGAATTGACGGTGGCGGCCAAATCCGGCCTGCCCGACCCCAATCACAATCCCCGCCTGCGCGCCGCCATCATCGCCGCCAAGGCCGAGTCCATGCCCAAGGACAATATCGAGCGCGCCATCCAGAAGGCGACCGGCGGCACGGGCGAGAATTACGACGAGGTCCGCTATGAGGGCCGCGGCCCCGGCGGCGTCGCCCTGATCGTCCAGGCCCTGACCGACAACCGCAACCGCACCTCCGCCGATGTGCGCGCCGCCTTCAGCAAGTATGGCGGCCAGATGGCCGAGAATGGCTCGGTCAGCTTCATGTTCGACCATGTCGGCTCCATCGCCTATCCGCCGCAGAAGGGCGGCGAGGACGCCATGCTGGAACTGGCGTTGGAAGCCGGCGCCGACGAATGCGTGACGACCGGGGATGGCCACGAATTCCTCTGCTCCATCGGCGATTTCGCCGCCGTGCGCGACGCGCTGGAGGCGAAGCTGGGCGCGCCGGCGTCGGCCGCCATCATCTGGCGGGCCAAGGACAGTGTCGCGGTGCCGGACGAGGCGGGCGAGACCCTCATCAAGCTGATCGAGGTGCTGGACGACCATGACGACGTTCAGCATGTCTATGGCAATTACGAATTGTCCGACACGCTGATGGCCAAGCTGGGCTAGCTGCCCTTCAGCGTTCCGCCCGGCTGGGCCAGCGCCTTGCTGCGGCCGGGCGCGATGGAGAGCGTGGTGCTCGACAGCGTGCCGCCGCCGATTACCAGCCGCGAATCCTCCGGCACCTTGATGTCCTCGCGGATCGCCAGCCTGAGGTCCACGGCATAGCGCTTTTTGTCCTTCACCAGGTCCATCGCCGTCACCGAGCCGACCTTGACGCCGGCGATGCGGACATCGGCGCCGGGCTTGATGCCGTCGGCGGAGACCAGCCGCGCCGCCAGCTCGTAGCTGCCCAGGCTGCCGGTGCCGGTCTGCCAGTTGAGATAGGCGAAGAAGCCCAGCGCCAGCAGGATCACCGCGCCGCTGAGCAGGGTCTCGAAGGTTCCAATGCCTTTCATGGCGCGACCCTACCGCCTCGCCCGGCGAATATAAATCCCCGGACATGTTGCCTATAGTCGCGGAATGGAAACCGTTTCGCCCCTGATCGCGGTCATCGCCGCCGGCCTCGGCCTGGCCTTCGTCTTCGGCACCGCCGCCAACCGGCTCGGGCTGCCGCCGCTGGTGGGCTATCTCTTGGCCGGGGTGGCGGTGGGACCGTTCACGCCGGGCTTCCATCTCGACCAGCATCTCACCCTGCAGCTGGCCGATATCGGCGTGGTGCTGCTGATGTTCGGCGTCGGCCTGCATTTTTCCCCGCGCGACCTCCTGGCGGTGAAGCGCATCGCCGTGCCGGGGGCGGTGATCCAGATGGCGCTGATCGCGGCCCTGGGCACCGGCGCCAGTCTGCTGCTGGGCTGGCCGGCGCGCGAGGGCCTGGTTTTCGGCCTCTGCCTTTCCGTCGCCTCCACCGTGGTGGTGATGCGGGCGCTGCAGGACCGGCGCCTTATGGAGAGCGAACGCGGCCGCGCCGCCATGGGCTGGCTGGTGGTGCAGGATTTGCTCACCGTGCTGGTGCTGGTGGTGCTGCCGCCGCTGGCCGGTGTGCTGAAGGGCGGCGCCATCGACGGGGCGGCGCTCGCCGCTTCGCTGGCCTTCACCTTCGGCAAGCTGGCGCTGTTCGGGCTGCTGGTCTTCCTGGTGGGCGCCAGGCTGATCCCGGCCATGCTGCACTACATCGCCCATACCGGCAGCCGCGAGCTTTTCCGCCTGGCGGTGCTGTCGGTGGCGCTGGGCGTGGCCTTCATCGCCGCCACCCTGTTCGGCGTCTCCATCGCGCTGGGCGCCTTCTTCGCCGGCATGATCCTGGCGGGCTCGCAGCTGTCGCAGCGCGCGGCCGAGGAATCGCTGCCCCTGCGCGACGCCTTCGCCGTGCTGTTCTTCGTCTCGGTCGGCATGCTGTTCGATCCGCGCGTCTTCCTGCGCGACCCGCTGGGCATCTTCCTGGCTGTCGGCATCGTCGCCCTGGGCGGCCTCATCGCCTATCTGCTGCTGCGGCGGCTGGGCGTGGCGGCGGCCGCGGCGGCAACCATCGCCGTCAGCTTGGCGCAGATCGGCGAATTCTCCTTCATCATGGCCGATCTCGGCATCGGGCTGGGTGTGCTGCGCTCCGAGGCGCGCGATCTGGTGCTGGGAACCTCGATCCTGTCCATCCTGGTCAACCCGCTGCTGTTCGCCTTCATCGGGCGGCGCGAGGCGGCGGCGCCAAAGAAAGTGGGAGAGGTGCCCGCCCCCGACCGGCCGCGCCCGGCGCCCGAGCCGACGATGCTTACCGCGCACGCCGTGCTGGTGGGCTATGGCCGGGTCGGCAAGCTGATCGCCGATGGTGTGAAAGAGAAGATGCCGCTGCTGGTGATCGAGGAAAGCCCGGTCGCGCTGCCGGGGCTGGAGCATATCCGCGGCAACGCCGCCAAGGACGAGGTCCTGGCCGCCGCCAACCTAGGCGCCGCCAGGCTGTTGTTCGTCGCAATCCCCGAAGCCTTCGAGGCCGGCCAGATCGTGCAGCAGGCGCGCGCCGCCAATCCGGCGCTGCCGATCATCGCCCGCGCCCATTTCGACGCCGAGGTCGATCACCTCAAGAAGATGGGCGCCACCCAAGTGGTGATGGGCGAACGCGAGATCGCCCTGGCGATGCTGGATCTGGCCAAGGCACCGGCGGTTTAACGGTGGCCTTGCCCCGAACATAAAGGGTACAAACGGGCCATGAGCGGGACGATTCGTATCCTGGGCCTGGACCCTGGCCTCTCGGCCATGGGCTGGGGGGTGATCGCCGTGGAGGGAAGCCGCCTGGCCCACGTCGCCCATGGTGTCATCGCCACCAAGCCGGCGCTGGGCCTGGGGCTGCGGCTGATGGAGTTGCACCGGGTGCTGGTGGCGGTGATCGCCGAACACGGCCCCACCGCCATCGCGGTCGAGCAGGCTTTCGTCGCCAAGGACCCGGCGGCGGCGCTCAAGATCGGCCATGCCCGCGCCGTGGCGCTGCTGGCGGCGGCGCAAGGAGGGCTGGAGATAGCCGAATACGCTCCCAACCAGATCAAGAAATGCGTCGTCGGCGCCGGCCATGCCGGCAAGGAGCAGGTGCAATTCATGGTCAAACGCTTGCTGCCCGCCTGCGGCGTCACCAAGGCGGACGCCGCCGACGCGCTGGCCGCGGCCATCGCCCATGCGCATCTGTCCACGACGCGGGCCAAGATGATGGCCGCGCTATGATCGGAAAATTGACCGGCACCGTGGATTCGCTGAACGAGGATGGCGTCATCCTGGATGTGAACGGCGTCGGCTATCTGGTGCAGTGCCCATCTTCCACCCTGTCGCGGCTTGCGGCGGGCGCGCATGCCTCTCTGATGGTCGAGATGAAGGTGTCGGAGGACGCCATCCGGCTCTATGGCTTTGCCAGCGCCGAGGAACGGGAATGGTTCCGCCTGCTGCAGACGGTGCAGAGTGTCGGCGCCCGGATCGCTCTGGCGGTGCTTTCGACCTTGAGCCCGCGCGAGCTGCAGCGGGCCCTGGCGCTCTCCGACAAGGCGATGATCGGGCGGGCCCCCGGCGTTGGTCCCAAGCTGGCGCTGCGCATCGCCACCGAACTCAAGGACAAGGCGCCCGCGATGATCCTGCGGGGCGAGGCGGCGGACGTAGTTGCCGCGGCGCCGCCGCGCGGGCCGGAAGCCGATGCGGTGGCGGCGCTGCTCAAGCTGGGCTATTCCGAAAGCGTCGCCGCGACAGCGGTGGCGAAAGCGGCCAGCGACCTGGGTGACGCCGAAGCCGGCGCCCTGATCCGCGAGGCGCTCAGGAGCATGGGCCGGTGACAGCGAAAGCCAACAGCATCGTGACGCCGCAGCGCACCGAGGACGACGCGCTGGAAGCCAGCTTGCGGCCCAAGACGCTGAAGGATTTCACCGGCCAGAAGCAGGCCTGCGAGAATCTTTCCATTTTCATCCAGGCGGCGAGGGCGCGGGGCGAGGCGCTGGACCATGTGCTGTTCTCCGGCCCGCCTGGCCTGGGCAAGACCACCCTGGCGCAGATCGTGGCGCGCGAGCTGGGCGTCAATTTCCGCTCCACCTCCGGACCGGTGCTGGCCAAGGCGGGCGACCTTGCCGCCATCCTCACCAATCTGGAGCCGCGCGACGTTCTCTTCATCGACGAAATCCACCGCCTCAATCCGGCGGTGGAGGAAATCCTTTATCCCGCGATGGAGGATTTCGAGCTCGACCTGGTGATCGGCGAGGGGCCATCGGCCCGCTCGGTCAAGATCCAGCTGGCGCCTTTCACCCTGGTGGGCGCGACGACGCGCTCGGGCCTGGTGACGCAGCCCCTGCGCGACCGTTTCGGCATTCCTGTGCGGCTGGACTTCTACAAGCCTGAGGAACTGGTTTCGATCGTGGCGCGGGGCGCCCGCGTGCTGGGCTTCGACCTGACGGCGGAAGGTGCGCGCGAAATCGCCGGGCGGGCACGCGGCACGCCGCGCATCGCCGGGAGGCTGCTCAAGCGGGTGCGCGACTTCGCCGCCCATGCCGGGAAGACCAGCGTGGATGCGGCCACCGCCGATGCCGCGCTCAACCGGCTTGAAGTGGATGGGCGCGGCCTGGACGCCTTCGACCGCCGCTATCTCGCGCTGATCGCCGAGCAGTTCGGGGGCGGCCCGGTCGGGATCGAGACCATCGCCGCGGCGCTGGGCGAGGCGCGCGACGCCATCGAGGATATTGTCGAACCCTTCCTGATGCAGCAGGGCTTTGTGCAGCGCACGCCGCGCGGCCGGGTGCTGGCGTCGGCGGCCTATGGCCATCTCGGCCTGGGCGCGCCCGCGAACCCGTTGCAGACCGGCCTGTTCGCGGACGAGGGCGAATGAGCCCGCGCGCACTGGGCCGCTTCGAGGGCAGGACGCACATCCTGCCAATCAGCGTCTATTACGAGGACACCGACCTGTCGGGCTTCGTCTATCACGCCAATTACCTGCGCTTCATGGAGCGGGGCCGCACCGAATGCCTGCGCCTGGCCGGCGCGGCGCTGGCCGCGCTGGATGCGCCCGAGCCGACGGCCTGGGCGATCCTCTCCGCCGATGTGCAATTCCGCCGTCCCGCCCGGCTGGACGACATTGTGGAGGTGCATACACAGCTTCTGGCGATCTCGGGCGCGCGCATGACAGTGCGGCAACAAATCCTGCTGGATGGCGCGCTTCTGGTGGAAGGGCGGATCGAAGCCTGCATCATCACGTTAACGGGCAGGCCGCGGCGCATTCCCGATGCCGTCCGCCAGGTGTTAACCCCCTTGCTTTACGTGCCCGTCTCCTGATTCTTATGGTCAAACTTTAGCCGCTTCGGGGGCTATTTTCCCCTGCACTGCCGCATAAGCGGCGCATTCACGCGCGAAGGTCCGCCTCATGATGTCCCGGCTTACTCTGGCTTCCCTGGCCGCCGTCTTTCTCACCCTGTTTTTCGCGCTGGCGGTTCCCGCCCTGGCGCAGCAGGCCCCGCCGGAGGCCGCGCCCACCGGCGCCCCTGCCGAGGTCCAGAGCCTCACCGCTCCGCCGGGCGTGATCGACGCCACCGGCGGCGGCGGCAACAGCGCCATGGTCGGCTCGATTCCCATCGTCCAGATGTTCCTGCGGGCCGACATCGTGGTCCAGACGGTGCTGCTGCTGCTGGTGCTCGCCAGCCTGTGGAGCTGGACCATCATCTTCAACAAGGCCACCGCCATGGCCGGCCTCAAGCGCAAGGCCAGGAAATTCGAGAAGGTATTCTGGTC
>CAZYGO010000100.1:0-3454 GCA_964647455.1 uncultured Rhizobium sp. | reverse complement strand
GGCCTTCATGCCCGAAGCCACCACTGCCATCGAGGTCGAGAAATCCATTCTGTCTCTCCTTCTTTAGTGACCGATCGCGGTCTTCATCATGGTCATGGCCTTGGCGTAGAGATTGGCCGCGGCCTGGAATTGCGCCTGGGTATCGGAGACCTTGATCATCTCCTCCTCCAGGCTGACGGCGTTGCCGTTGGGATTGGCCTGGTCGGGCGCCGCCATTTCGTCGAAGCGCGAGCCCGACAGCGAGGACATGGCGATGTGGCGCGGGTCGGTGGCGCGCATGGCGCTGGCGCGCGAGGTCTCGCCGGAAAGCAGCTTGCTGAAATCCTGCGCCTTGAGGTCGCGCGCGACATAGCCGGGCGTGTCGGCATTGGCGACGTTCTGCGACAGCACATCCTGGCGCTGGTGCAGCCAGCTCATGCGTTCGCGCAGCAGGGAAAACAGCGGTACATCGGGCAGGTTCATCGGTGTAACCTTCCATTAACCTTGAATTCGTCGCCCACGATGCGCCCGTCATGCTTAAGCGCGGCTTAACGCGGCGAATTCTGCCGGGCAGAAAATTCCATCGCTTAACCCGCGATTAAGGTTGACGGGGTCTTATCGCGGCCATGGATGTGATCAACCTCATGCAATATGCCGCGGCGCTGCTGTTCGTGCTGGCGCTCGCCGGCACCGCCCTTGTGGTCAAGCGCTTCGGCAGCAACCCGCAGGCCTTTCGCGATTCCTTCGCCGGCAAGCTGGGCAAGTGGGACTTCAAGCTGCCCGAGCGCCGCCTGGCCGTGGTGGAAACGCTGGTGCTGGGGCCGAAGCAGCGGCTTCTCATCATCCGCCGCGACAATGTCGAGCATCTGGTGCTGAGCGGTCCCGAAGGGGCCAGCGTGATCGAGAACAATATTCCCGCGCGGACGTCCACGCCGTGACGCGTCTCGCCCGGCTCCTGCCCTTCCTGCTGCTGATCGCGATGCTGGCCCCGGCCGCGGCCTTTGCCGCGCCGCTGACCCCGGCCGCAACCGGCGCGGCCGCCGCCGCGGGCAATGCCGCCGCCAGCGGACTGTCGATCGACCTCAACGGAAGCGGCCTTTTCACCGACCGCATGATCCAGATCGTCGCGCTGATCACGGTCCTGTCGGTGGCGCCGTCGATCCTGATCATGATGACCAGCTTTGTGCGCATCGTGGTGGTCCTGTCGCTGCTGCGCACGGCGCTGGGTCTTCAGCAAAGCCCGCCCAACAGCGTCATCGTCTCGCTGGCCATGTTTCTCACCCTCTTCGTCATGGGCCCGACCCTGACCGACGCCTACCATCAGGGCATCCAGCCCATGATGCAGAACCAGGTCACCACCGAGCAGGGTTTCACCGCCGCGATGGTGCCGATGAAGAAGTTCATGATGGCGCATGTCCGCGACAGCGACATCAAGCTCTTCCTCGACATGGCCAAGGTGAAGCCCACCGGCAATGCCGCCGACGTGCCGCTGACCTCGCTGGCTCCCGCCTTCATGTTGTCGGAGCTGAAACGCGCCTTCGAAATCGGCTTCCTGCTGTTCGTGCCCTTTCTGATCATCGACATGGCGGTGGCTTCGATCCTGATGTCCATGGGCATGATGATGCTGCCGCCCGTGATCATCTCCCTGCCCTTCAAGCTGATCTTCTTCGTGCTGGTTGACGGCTGGAAGCTGGTGGCCAGCTCGCTGGTGCAGAGTTACCTGCATTCGCCGCCGCACGGGTGACCATCGGGCCGCTTGACAGCGGAACCCGCGCCCGGATCAAAGCCGCATAACGCGCATGGATAAATTGTCGGCCCGCGCGACCCCATCGTTTTCTATCGCGACGGAATCCGAGCATCCGGCGCCTGGCCAAGCACCAGACCGGGCCCACGGCCGCCGAATAAGCCACGTCGCATCCGGGCGCCGCCTGTTCTAGTATGGCCGCCATGGCGCACGACCACACTCTGCACTCCCATTCCCCCGACCGTTCCGGCCATGACGACGCCCATGCCCATGGCATCTGGACGGCAGGTCACATCTTCCTGGGCCATGGCCATGACCGGGCCCTGAAGCGCGCACGCCTGGCCACGCTGGTGACCGCCGGCTTCATGGTGGTGGAGATCGTCTGCGGGCTGCTCTATCGCTCGATGGCGCTGCTGGCCGACGGTGTCCACATGGCGACGCATGTCGGCGCCCTGGGATTGGCGGCGCTGGCCTACTGGCTGGCGCGGCGCCATGCCGGGAGCACCCGTTTCAGCTTCGGCTCCGGCAAATTCGGCGACCTAGCGGCTTTCGCCAGCGCCTTGCTGCTGGGGGCAACCGCCATCGCCGTGGCGGTGGAGTCGGTGACCCGCCTGGTCACGCCGGAAACGGTGGCCTATCGCGACGCCCTGCTGATCGCCGTGATCGGTCTTGCCGTGAACCTGGTCAGCGCCCTGATCCTGAAGGACGACCAGCACGCCCATGAACACGGCCATGCCCACAGCCATGGGCATGACAACAATATGCGCGCCGCCTATGTGCATGTGCTGGCCGATGCCGGGACAAGCGTGCTGGCCATCGCCGCGCTGGCGGGCGCCTATTGGTGGGGCCTGGCCTTCCTCGATCCGCTCAGCGGCCTGATCGGCGCCGCCGTCATCGGCTCCTGGGCGCTGGGGCTGATCCGCGATTCCGCCCTGGTGCTGCTGGATGCCGAGGCCGACCCGGCCCTGACACGAGATATCCGCCGCCTGCTCGAAACCGAATTGGGCGCGCGCATCTCCGACCTGCATCTGTGGCGGCTGGGACCGGGACACCAGGGCCTCATTGTCTCGCTGGTTTCGCCGTCCGAAACCTCGGCGGAAAACATCAAGGCGGCCTTGCGGGCGCGCCATCCCGGACTATCTCATGTAACAGTGGAAGTGGCGGTCTGCGCCGACTGCACCTAGGGAGCGACCGCCCAGCAGGCCAATCGCTTCAGCGGTTGGCCGTCAGCGTTAGGCGGCGCGACCAAAAATAAAGAGACATCAGGCCATGTTCTGGCGCCGCAAGAAGAAGCTCACGGAAGACCTGAAAAGCGTCGCCGAAGTGGCGGGCGATCAGATCGCGCCGGGCGTGGGAACCTTGCTGCTGGTGGTCGGTGGCCTGGCCGTGGCGGGGGCGGGCGCCTATGTCCTGCATCAGCGGAACAAGCGGAAGACGGCCGCGCGGCCAACAAAAAAGCCGCCCCGCGGAGACGGGGCGGCTTCTTCTGGAACCGGTGAGCCTTAGGCCTTCGGCTTGCTGGCCGGCAGCAGGCCTTCGCGCTGCATGCGCTTGCGCTGCAGCTTGCGGTAGCGGCGGACGGCCTCGGCCCGCTCGCGGGCGCGCTTCTCGGAGGGCTTCTCATAGGCGCCGCGCAGCTTCATCTCGCGGAAGATGCCTTCACGCTGCATCTTCTTCTTCAGGGCCTTGAGGGCCTGGTCGATGTTGTTGTCGCGGACGATGATCTGCAAA
>CAZYGO010000099.1:0-2531 GCA_964647455.1 uncultured Rhizobium sp. | reverse complement strand
ACCGACAACGATATCACCGTCGCGCAGGACAATCATCGCTCGGACATCCCCGTTTGCTGCCGGCGCCAACGAAGTGACTTCCCCGGACGCCGGGTCGTACAGCGCCAGCGAGTTGTTCGACAGCAGGTTGCCCCCCGGCTCGTTGCTCAGTAGAACAACCTTTCCGTCAGACAACAGCGCCATCGGGGGTGCCACTGGGACGCTCTGCGACACCGCCGACCAACTGTTTGTCGCCGGGCTGTATCGAGCTACATGGCAGCTCTGACTTCCGTCAAAGTTGAACGTTCCGCCCGCGAGAATGTCGCCGTCGGGAAGCGTGAGAAAGTCGTTGATTGTCGAGTCAAAACCCTCGCCGAAAGGGGTCCATGTGTCTGTCTGAGTGTCGTAGTCGGCAATGCCATAAGCGGTAACGTCGCGGAGAGTGCCGAATGTCCCGCCGACACGCAAATGCCCGTCCGCAAGCAACTCGAGCGCATACACCCACCCCTCGCCCGCCACCTGACCATGCGTCCAGATATAGCCTAGAGCAAGGTCTCCGACAGACCTCCACGTCGCGGTCCCGGCGTCGTACTTCCAAAGACTCCCGACCGGTTGATAGTTCGCGCCCTCAAACGAACCACCCGCAAACGTATCCCCGTTCGGGGCAACCGCCAACGCAGCCACCGTACACGAAACACCCGTGCTCATGGAAGTCCAGGTCTGCGTGGCCGGCGCATACCGGGCGACGCCGGAGCACGCAACCCCACCCACGAAGTACAACTGACCGCCAGCGATAACGTCCCCGCTGGGATGACGAGCCAGCCTAAGCACCGTGCCCAACACAGCGCCGGCAACGCTCGTGTATGTATTGGCGGAAAGGTCAAAGAGCAAAAGAGAATCCGTGGTATTTTGCGTCCCCACCAGAAGGCTGTTTGCATCCTGAAGAAGAAGGCATGTCACCGGATAAGGAAATGCTGAGCCGATCTGCGTCCATATGTTTGAATCGGCCGAGAACCGGTACAGCTTCGAGCTCACAGCCGCGACCAGATCCCCCCCAGGAAGTACGCAAACAGCGGACACTGCCCCGGAAAGCCCATCTCCAATCGCCGACCAGGAGTCGACCTGCGGGTCATAGCGGGCGACACCGGACGCCAAGACTCCACCGGCGGTCCCGAAGTTGCCCCCCACGACCATCGCGCCATCCGGCAGCGGCACAATGCAGCGCACCGGCCCATTCACTCCCGCACCAACCGCCGACCATGAGCGTGCGCTTGGATCGAACCGGGCGATGTTGTTGGCGGCGACTCCCCCCGCAACGTTAAAGGTACCGCCAACAAGAAAGCTCCCGTCCGAAAAGGTGGCGACGGCGCTCACGTACACGCCATAGTCATTACGTATTCCGGGCTCTCCTATCCCCGGCAGCCATTGATCGGCACATTGTCCTTTCACGCTCGCAGTGACGAGACTCACCGACAGCAGCAGTGCAAGGCATCGTATAATCATGGCGCAGTGATTCCAATCCCGGCTTCCAAGATCATCACTCCTCACCGAGGATCTCATGTTTGTTAGTAACAGCAGTTTCATATCAGAAGAATACCAAACCCACACTGTCATCACAAACAATTTTTTGCTTGAGCAACACACTGCAAAAAGAAAACACCCACGATGAAGATCGTGGGTGTTTTCGTTATATCGTGAAAGACAGTTGGGCGATCCGTTCACCGGCGATTACTCACCGGCTCGCTGCTGGGAAGCAGACGACAATGTGCTGACGATACTTGCCGCGGATTGCTCCGCGATCGAACTATTTAAAGTACGATGTACAAGTCTAAGGAAATCCCTTAGAAAGGAGGTGATCCAGCCGCAGGTTCTCCTACGGCTACCTTGTTACGACTTAGTCCCAGTCACCGATCTTGCCGTAGGCACCACAGTATTGTGGCGACTTTGGGCTCTACCGGCTCCCATGACTTGACGGGCGGTGTGTACAAGGCTCAGGAACGTATTCACCGGAGCGTAGCTGATCTCCGATTACTAGCGATTCCGACTTCATGCAGGCGGGTTGCAGCCTGCAATCCGAACTGGGGTGCGTTTTTTGCGATTTGCTCCACCTTGCGGTCTCGCATCGCTCTGTACGCACCATTGTAGCACGTTTGCAACCCTGGATGTAAGGGCCATGAGGACTTGACGTCATCCCCACCTTCCTCCGGCTTGACGCCGGCAGTCTCGCTAGAGTCCTCAGCATTACCTGTTAGCAACTAACGACAAGGGTTGCGCTCGTTAATGGACTTAACCAAACACTTCACAGCACGAGCTGACGACAGCCATGCAGCACCTGTGCACGTTGTACCCTTGCGGGCCTCATTGACGTTTCCGCCAACTAATCCGTGCATGTCAAACCCAGGTAAGGTTCTTCGCGTTGCTTCGAATTAAGCAACATGCTCCACCGCTTGTGTGAGCCCCCGTCAATTTCTTTGAGTTTTAGCCTTGCGACCGTACTCCCCAGGCGGCACACTTAGCAATTTCTCTACGACCAATACGGCGTCAGAGCCGCA
>CAZYGO010000098.1:0-2741 GCA_964647455.1 uncultured Rhizobium sp. | reverse complement strand
GCGCCAATAGCGGACATTGGGCCTTAGGGAGTTTTTGGCTGAACTGGTGTCTGGTCCTCCAGCAAGGAGGATCGTTTGTGAGCATAAGATCAGGCGCGCAGGCCCACCCTGGACCGTGGCCGAATGTGGGGTCTTTCCTCCAGCCAAGTGCATAGACAAGTTCAATGACGACGACGATTGCAAAGAAGGCGAAGATTATCTTGATCACTGCCCCGTGTCGCAGCCAAAGATGACCAACATGTTGACGCAGTGAGGGGCGCATGAGGCTACTTACCATGCTTGCGAAGGAACGTCAGCTTTGCGCCAGAAGCGGACATTCGATCCCTAAAGGCTTGGCGTTATTGCCTTTGACAACCCCAGCGCTAAATCTACTCCCAGTAGCTCTTTTTTCGCCTGAGTTGCAGCTTGGTTGTGTAGCGTTTCCCGCCATTTGAGATCGTAAGGGTTCCAACAAATCCCGTCGCCGTAATGCGACCATCATATACCCATGGACCGTTGGTGGGCTTAGGAACGATGAATGAGATACGGTTCTTATCCACCTTCACCGGGACCGCTACCGCTTCGTCGGGCTCGCCTTCGGCGGTTTGCACAAAGGCCGTGTAGCCTCTGGCGGCATACACGATGAAAATCTCCGTGCCTCCCAAATCACCTGACTCGTCGCTATAGCGAAGGTCGCTGTATATGCCGGTAACGCGAACAGGTTTGTCCGCTGCCATAACAGGGCCTACCGCGACCAATAGGGCGATGAGGGCTAGCGTTTTCATTTCTGCTTTGGAGTGGCCTTAGCCAACTTCCCCAGCCTCCCCTCAAAGCGCGCTTTGTCCTCGTCGTGCACGGGCGAATTTTAACAGAATTGGCTCTGGGGCGTAAGACGACTTTCAAAGTCCGATTTGGGTCAAAAGCGGCCTGCCCGTCAGGTCAGGTCAGGCACCCCAACGCGTTAGGTCCGCTTTGCGCCAAAAGCGGTCATTGGACAATCTCGCTATTTGGCTTGAGGTTGCGGACGAACGGGTTGCGGGAAATTGTTTTCCTCCAAGTCCGGGTACCTTCGCTCGGAATCCGTACAAGGGTAGCCCATCGCCATGGCCTCAATGAACCCCGACGCGGCACTGTCCAGTCTCTTCCACGAGTTGATCGCTAACCATTTGTCATAATAGCCCAGCAACTCATCAAGGGGCTTAGAGCGTAGTCTATTTTCAGGGGGAGCGACGAAGCCCTCAGGGCAAAATATGCGAATGTTGCGCAGTCTGCTTTCGATACCAGCGGCGCGCAGGAGACTCGAAAAGTAGTAGTGGCACGGACTGTCAAACGAGTGGTCAAAGTGGCATAATTCCGATAACTGCGCGTTGGTCCAAATGCCAGACGTTGATTCGCAAGGCAGCGGCTCCTTGAGGGAGATAAGATAACTGACGAGTCTATCGTCGTTGTCACTGCGCTGTCGTAGGAAAGCGGCAAAAGCATCGATGTCGCTTTGATCTAAGGGCCGGTAGCGGCAAGACGCTATCGGAGACAGCAGCCAGATTTGCCTCCGTTCAACTCCTCCACGAAAAAAGGCTTCACAACGAGCTTTGTCTGCTACGGTATCGGACAGACAGGCGCGAACGCCTGCATCCGGGGGCAATGCAAACAAGGGTAGAGACTCGGCTCCAGCCGACACCGAGCAAATGAGAGCCAAAAGGCAGAAAAGGCCGATGCGCATTTGCAAATATTACCTTCTGCGCTCAAACAGCAGAACCCCCTGTTTTAGGGACTTCCCGAATGTCCGCTTTGGGTCAAAAGCGGTCATTTGCAATCCTGGCCGTGTCAGCCTCAAACCAGCCCCTGGCCTTTCGCCCCCAGTCCAGCGTCTTCGCCGGGCCGCGCTCGACTGGAGCGCCCGCGAAGTGCGGTCCGTAGCGACAGCGTGCGAACGTTCGCGCCAGCGCGTGCGACCGTTACACGAAAGGAAGTTTTTCGGCTTTCACCCAATCGAGCGTTCTATTCAGTCCCCGCTCAAACCTGTCGAACAGCTCGTTCACTTCCGCTTCGGTGATCACCAGCGGCGGGCAGACGGCGATGCGGTCGTTCAGCAGCGGCCGCACGATCAGTCCTTCCTGCTCGCAGAAGCGGCCGCACATCAGGCCCACCTTGTCGTCCCTGGCAAAGCCGCGCCTGCTCTTGCGGTCGGCCACCAGTTCGATGCCGCCGATCAGGCCCACGCCATTGGCGTCGCCCACCAGCGGATTGTCGGCCAGCTTCTTCAGCCGCGCCGCGAACAGTGGCGCCAGCCGCCGCACATGGCCGATGATGTCGCGCCGCTGGTAGATCTCGATGGTCTTGAGCGCCACGGCGCTGGCGACAGGATGGGCCGAATAGGTGAAGCCGTGGCCCAGCATGCCCAGGCGGCGCGCTTCGTCCTCCACGATCTCGGTCGTCTCCGGCGACAGCAGCACGGCGCTGATCGGGATGTAGGCCGATGACAGCGCCTTGGCCAGCGACATGGCGTCGGGGGTGAAGCCATAGGTCTGGCAGCCGAACCATTCGCCGGTGCGGCCGAAGCCGCAGATCACTTCGTCGTCCACCAGGGCGATGTCGTGCCGGCGCAGCACCTTGGCGATGGCGGGGAAATAGCCGCGCGGCGGCACGATGGCGCCGCCCGCGCCCATCACCGGCTCGGCCAGCATGGCGGCGATGGTATCGGGGCCTTCCTCCAGGATGAGCGCCTCCAGCTCCGCCGCCAGCCGCGCCGAATAGGCTTCCTG
>CAZYGO010000097.1:0-6601 GCA_964647455.1 uncultured Rhizobium sp. | reverse complement strand
TCGGGCGACTATATCGGCGTCAAGCGCAAGGGGCCCGGCCTGTTCGGCGAAAGCCTGGTGGCGCTGGACCTCAAGACCGGCAAGCGCAAATGGCATTTCCAGATGGTCCATCACGGCCTCTGGGACAATGACGTGCCCTGCTCGGCGATGTGCGTGGACATCCCGGTCAACGGCAAGATCGTCAAGGCGATCGCCCAGCCGACCAAGCAGTCCTTCCTGTATGTCTTCAACCGCGAGACCGGCGAGCCGATCTGGCCGATCCCGGAAGTGCCGCGCAAGCCGGGCGACGTGCCGGATGAATGGTATTCGCCGACCCAGCCGATCCCGACCAAGCCGCCCGCCTATGACCGCGTCAATGTCGGCGACGACGACCTGGTGGACTTCACCCCCGCCATCAAGGCGCGGGCGCTGGAAATCGCCAACCATTATGTGCGCGGCAACGGTCCCTTCGACTCTCCGACCATGGCGACCTATGAAGGCAAGTGGGGCACGCTCTGCCTGCCGGGCGCCCAGGGCGGCACCAACTGGCCGGGCGGCTGCTGCGATCCGGAAACCAAGATCGTCTATGTCTATTCCAAGACCCAGCCGGTGGTGCATGGCGACGTCAAGGACGAGAGTACGCCCTTCGGCTATCGCGCCGGTTCGCCCACGGCTCCTGGCCAGGCGGCCGGCCGTGGCGGGCGTGGTGCGCCGGGTGGCGGACGCGGTGCTGGTGGCCCCGGTGGCGGCCGCGGCGTCGATTCCGAAGCGGCCGCCTTCGGTCCTGGCGGTTCGGTTTTTGGCGGCGCGGCGAGCGCCGACCTCACCGGTGAAATCCGGCCGGGTAACATCTCGGTCGCCGGTCTGCCGATCGTCAAACCGCCCTATGGCCGTATCACGGCCATCGACCTGAAGGTGGGCGAGCATGTCTGGCAGGTGCCGCATGGCGAGACGCCGGACAACATCAAGAACCATCCGCTGCTCAAGGGGCTCAACATCCCGCGCACCGGTCAGGCCGGCAATGTCGGCCCGCTGGTGACCAAGACGCTGGTGATCTGCGGCGATCCGCAGACCACCACCAACGAGCGGGGTGTCCGCCAGGCCTATCTGCGCGCCTATGACAAGGCGACCGGCAGGGAACTGGGTGCGGTGCCGATCCCGGAAGGCCAGACCGGCACGCCCATGACCTTCGCGATGGGTGGCTGGCAGTACATCGTGATGTGCATCGGCAATCACGATTACAGCGGCAGCGAGATGCTGGCGTTCAAGCTACCGGTCAGCGCACTGGCGGCACCGCCCGCGGCGGCCAGGCCGTGACGCAAAAAGGGCCGCCTTCGGGCGGCCCTTTCTTTTTCTAGCTGCCGGGGAAGTTGAATTCCGCCCCGCCGCGCATCCCGCCCGGCCAGCGCGAGGTCACGGTCTTGAGCTTGGTGTAAAAGTGCACTGCTTCGGGGCCATAGACGCCATGGCTGCCGAAGATGGAGCGCTTCCAGCCGCCGAAGCTGTGATAGCCCACCGGCACCGGGATCGGCACATTTATACCGACCATGCCGGCCTGCACCTTCTCGGCGAAATCGCGGGCGGTGTCGCCATCGCGGGTGAAAAGGGCGGTGCCGTTACCATAGGCATGGCGATTGACCAGCCCGAGCGCCGCGCCATAGTCGCCCGCCCGCACGATCGACAGCACCGGTCCGAAGATTTCCTCCCGATAGACGGTCATCTCAGGGGTGACACGGTCCAGCAGCGTGCCGCCCAGCCAGAAGCCATTCTCATAGCCTTGCAATTTCAGGCCGCGGCCATCCACCACCAGTTCGGCACCTTCCTTTTCGCCCTGGGCGATGTAGGCGGCAACCTTGTCGCGATGGGCCGCGGTCACCAGCGGTCCCATCTCCGTGGCGGGATCGGTGGCGGGACCGATCTTCAGCGCCGCCACGCGCGGGCGCAGCATCGCCGCCAGCGCGTCGGCGGTCTTCTCGCCCACCGGCACGGCGACGGACACCGCCATGCAGCGTTCACCGGCAGAGCCATAGGCGGCGCCCATCAGCGCGTCCGCCGCCTGTTCGAGGTCGGCGTCGGGCATTACCACCATGTGGTTCTTGGCGCCACCCAGTGCCTGAACCCGCTTTCCGGCGGCGGAGCCACGGGCATGGACATATTCGGCGATGGGCGTGGAGCCGACAAAGCTAACCGCCGCGATGCCTGGATGATCGAGGATGGCGTCCACTGCCGCCTTGCCGCCATGGACGATGTTGAGCGCGCCGGCGGGCAGGCCGGCCTCGGCGAAAATTTCATGCAGCAGGTTGGCGGCGGAAGGATCGCGCTCCGATGGCTTGAGGATGAAGCAGTTGCCGCAGGCCAGCGCCATCGGGATCATCCATAGCGGCACCATCACGGGGAAGTTGAACGGCGTGATCCCCGCTACCACGCCCAGCGGCTGGCGCAGGTCATGGCTGTCCACGCCGCTTCCCACGGCCGCGCTGAAGCTGCCCTTCAGCAATTGCGGGATGCCGCAGGCGAACTCCACCACTTCCAGCCCGCGCGCGATTTCTCCCAACGCGTCGGCATGGGTCTTGCCGTGCTCGGCACCGATGACGCGGGCCAGCTCGTCTTTGCGCGCCTCCAGCAGGCGGCGGACCTCGAACATCACCCGGGCGCGCCGCGCCGGGGTGGTCATGGCCCAGCCGGGCAGGGCGCGTTCCGCCGCCGCCACCGCCGCCGCCACCTCGGTCGCGCCGCCCGCCGCCACGATCCCGCTTTGCTCGCCGGTGGCCGGGTTGAAGACGGGGCCGCCGCCGCTGCCGCCGGCCGGCTGGCCCGCGATGATATGGGGAATGACGGTCATGCCACCTGCTTGAGGACGGTCCGGAGGATTTCGAACAACCTGTCTATCTCTCCCTTCTCGATAATCAAGGGCGGGGAGAGGGCGATGATGTCGCCGGTGGTGCGGACCAGAAGGCCCGCCTGGAAGCATTTCAGGTAGGCATCGAAGGCCCGCGCCGTCGGCCGGCCTTCGATCGGCTTCAACTCGATGCCGGCCATCAGGCCCAGGGTGCGGATATCTGCCACGATGGCAATATCCCTCAGGCTGTGGGCCGCATCCGCCCAGTAACCCGCCAGGGATGCGCCGCGGCAGAGCAGTCCTTCCTCGTCATAGGTGTCCAGCGTTCCCAGGGCGGCGGCGCAGGCCATCGGGTTGGCGGAATAGGTATAGCCGTGGAAGAACTCGATGGCGTTTGGCGGTCCCTGCATGAAAAGGTCGTGGATGCGCTTCTGCACGAAGACCGCGCCCATCGGAATCACGCCATTGGTCAGGCCCTTGGCCGTGGTGACCAGATCGGGCTCGACGCCGAAATAGTCCACCGCGAAACCGGTGCCGAGCCTGCCATAGCCGGTGATGACTTCGTCGAAGATCAGCAGGATGCCGTGCCGGTCGCAGATTTCCCGCAGCCGCTTCAGATAGCCGCGCGGCGGGATGAAGACGCCGGCCGATCCCTGAACCGGCTCCACGATCACGGCGGCGATGGTGGAAGGATCGTGCAGGGTGCAGAGCCGTTCCAGGTCGTCCGCCAGTTCGGCGCCGAATTCCGGCTCGCCGCGGCTGAAGAGATTGCGCGGGTCGCCATGCGTGTGGCGCAGATGGTCCACCCCCGCCACCAGCGCACCGAACATTTTTCGGTTGAGGGTCATGCCGCCCAAGCTCATGCCGCCGAAATTGACGCCATGATAGCCGCGCTCGCGCCCGATCAGCCGCACCCGTTCCGCCTGCCCGTTCAGACGGTGATAAGCGAGCGCGATCTTCAGCGCCGTTTCCACCGACTCCGAGCCCGAATTGGTGAAGAAGACATGGTCGAGCGAACCGGGCATCAGCCGTGCCAGCCGTGCCGCCCGTTCGAACGCCTTGGGGTGGCCCATCTGAAAGGCGGGGGAATAATCCAGCTCCTTCGCCTGGCGGGCGATGGCTTCTGTAATGCGCGGGCGAGCATGGCCGGCGTTGCAGCACCACAGGCCGGCGGTGCCGTCCAGAACTTTGCGGCCGTCATCGGTGGTGTAATACATGCCCTCGGCCGCCACCATCAGGCGCGGCGCGCTCTTGTACTGGCGGTTGGCCGTGAACGGCATCCAGTAGGCGTCGAGATTGTTCGGTGTTGCGGTCATGGGCGTTTCCTGGCGCCGGTCGCGCCGTTCTTCGGCCGGCTCTTCAGCGGGCAGGTTAAAGAGCGGCGCCCGGTCCTGCAAATCCGCTTGTCTGCCGCCGGCCCGGGCGCCTTAATGCGCCATGCGAGCAAGAGGTTTCCCATGCCGGGCGTCACCGTCGTCGATCATCCCCTGATCCAGCACAAGCTGAGCCTGATGCGCGACAGGCGCACCAGCACGCGCGACTTCCGCGCCCTGCTGAACGAGATCGGCATGCTGATCTGCTATGAGATCACCCGCGACCTGCCGCTGGAAAAAGTCGAGATCGAGACGCCGCTGGCCCGCATGATGGCGCCCCGGATCGAAGGCAAGAAGCTGGTTTTCGCCCCTATCCTGCGGGCGGGGATCGGGTTCCTGGACGGAATGCTGGACCTGGTGCCCTCCGCCCGCGTCGCCCATATCGGGCTTTACCGCGATCCGAAGACGCTGCAGAGCGTGGACTACTATTTCAAGGCGCCGGAAGACGCCGCCGACCGTCTGGTGATCGTGATGGACCCGATGCTGGCTACCGGCAACTCCGCCATCGCCGCGGTGGACAAGCTGAAAGGCCGGGGCGTCAGGCGGCTGCGCCTGATGTGCCTGCTGGCGGCGCCGGAAGGCATCAGGGCCTTCACCGCCGCCCATCCCGACGTGCCGCTCTGGACGGCCGCCATCGACGAGAAGCTCAACGAACATGGCTATATCGTGCCGGGGCTGGGCGACGCGGGCGACAGAATGTTCGGCACGAAATAGCTGTCATAAAACCCGCTCCTTGACTCGTCCGGTGGCGGGTGAAAGCCTTGGCCATGTCCAATGTCCAGCATCTGAACCCGCGTGAAATCTCGCCCGGAGACGGGCGCAACCCAATCGCTATCTTCGACGCCGATGTGATCGAAAGCGTGCGGGTGAACCGCAGCGCCGCCGAGCGCCGCGTCGCCACCCTGCCGGGCCGCCGCACGGTCAAGAAGCAGTGGCAAGCCGCCTGGCTGGTGCGCGCCATTCAGTGCATCGACCTCACCACCCTGGCCGGCGACGACACGCCGGGCCGGGTGCGGCGCCTCTGCGCCAAGGCGCGCCAGCCGGTGCGGCAGGAATTATTGGAGGCGATGGGGATCGGCGATATCGGCCTTACCACCGGCGCGGTCTGTGTCTATCACGCCATGGTCGAGACCGCGGTCGAGGCGCTGCGCGGCACCAACATTCCGGTCGCGGCGGTCTCCACCGGCTTTCCCGCCGGCCTTTCGCCTTTTGCCCTGCGCGTGAAGGAGATCGAGGCTTCGGTGGCGGCGGGTGCCCGGGAGATCGACATCGTCATCAATCGTAGCCATGCGCTGACCGGCAACTGGCGCGCCGTCTATGACGAGGTGCGTGCGTTCCGCGAGGCCTGCGGTCCCGCCCATGTCAAGGCGATCATCGGCGCCGGCGACCTCGGCACCCTCACCAATGTCGGCAAGGCCTCGATGGCCTGCATGATGGCGGGCGCGGATTTCATCAAGACCTCCACCGGCAAGGAGGCGACCAACGCGACGCTGCCGAACGCCCTGGTGATGACGCGGATGATCCGGGAATGGCACGCCATGACCGGGCACAAGGTCGGGTTCAAGCCGGCCGGCGGCATCTCCACCGCCAAGGATGCAATGAATTATGAATTCATCATGAAGGAAGAGCTGGGCAATGACTGGCTGCAACCGCAGCTTTTCCGTATCGGCGCTTCCAGCTTGCTCACCGACATCGAGCGCCAGCTCGATCATTTCGCCAGTGGCCGCTATTCGGCGGCACATCGCCACCCGATGGCCTGAACCATGAGCAGCGTCGCCCAGATCCTGAAGACGATGGAATACGGCCCGGCCCCGGAAAGCGACGGCCCCGCGCAGGCCTGGCTGGAAAGACATGGCCGCCGCTTCGGCCTGTTCATCAACGGGGAATGGGTGAAGGGCGGCGGCGCGGTCTTCGACAGCATCAATCCCGCGACGGGCAGGATACTGGCGACATTGACCGACGCCTCCTCCGCGGATGTCGACAGGGCGGTGCGGGCGGCGCGGGCGGCGCAGCCAAGCTGGGCGAAAAAGGGTGGAGCCGGCCGTGCGCGTTACCTCTATGCCCTGGCGCGGCTGGTGCAGAAGCATTCCCGCCTCTTCGCCGTGCTGGAGACGCTGGACAACGGCAAGCCCATCCGTGAGACGCGCGACATAGACGTGCCGCTGGTGGCACGGCATTTCTACCACCACGCCGGCTGGGCACAGCTGCTGGAGAGCGAGTTTCCCGGCCATGTGCCGGTCGGGGTAGCCGGACAGGTGATCCCCTGGAATTTTCCGCTGATGATGCTGGCCTGGAAGGTCGCTCCCGCCCTGGCTGCCGGCAATACGGTGGTGCTCAAACCGGCGGAAGATACCAGCCTCACGGCGCTGCTGTTCGCCGAAATCTGCAACGAAGCGAAGCTACCGGCAGG
>CAZYGO010000096.1:0-8358 GCA_964647455.1 uncultured Rhizobium sp. | reverse complement strand
CTGGCCGGCGCCGCCTTCGGCGACATGCACCTGCACGTCAACGGAGCGGGCTTCGATGCCCTGAAACGCAACAGTGTAAATGTGCGCTATAGGCACGGAAGTCCGCTCCTGATTTTTTGTGGTCGCGCAGGCGACGGCGTCGCTTCGCTCGCCTTCCTGTCGCTCCTGCGGGCTTCGCCGCCCTGGAACGCAACCGTGTGAATGTGAGCGATGGGCATGCGACCTGCTGCGAAACGTTGGAACGCGCACGCAACACAGTCAGGCGACGGACAGCCTCAGGATTTGGCGCTGCCGATATACTTGTCCACCACGCTGTCGATCAGGTTGAGCGGCATGGCGCCGTTCAGCAGGATGGCGTCGTGGAACTTGCGGATGTCGAACCTGGCGCCCAGCGCCTTCTGCGCCCGTTCCCGCGCTGAAAGGATCGCCAGCTTGCCCAGCATGTAGCTGCAGGCCTGGCCCGGCCACACCGCATAGCGCTCGATTTCGGTGATGGCGCTGGCTTCGAGGTCGCCCAGCGTGTCCACATAATACTTCACCGCCCGCTCGCGGCTCCATTTCAGGGCGTGCATGCCGCTATCCACCACCAGCCGCACGCCGCGGAACATGGAATCGTGCAACTGCCCGATCTCGCCCAGCGGATCGTCGCGGTATTCGCCCATCTCCACCGCCAGCTGCTCGGAATAGAGCGCCCAGCCCTCGATATAGGCGGAATAGAAGGACAGCTTGCGGATCAGCGGCAGGTTGGCCTCCTGCTGGATCGCCAGCTGCAGGTGATGGCCGGGAATGCCTTCGTGGTGCGTCAGGGTCGAGAGCGTCCATTTCGGAATCTCGGCGGTGTCGCGCAGATTGATCCAGTAGATGCCGGGGCGCTTTCCGTCCAGCGACGGGTTGTTGTAGTAGCCGCCGGGCTGGCCCGCCTCGATGTTCTTGGGTACGCGGCGGATTTCCAGATTGGCTTTCGGAAGGGCGCCAAAATATTTCGGCAGCGCGGCGCGCACCTGCCGCACATGCGCGTTGAGATCGGCGATCAGCCCGGCCTTGGCCGTGTCGGTGTTGGGATAGAGATAGCGCGGATCCTTGTACATCGCGCGCAGGCGCTCGCCGACCGTGCCGCGCGTCAGGCCCTGCTTCTTCATCAGAACGTCCAGCCGCGCGGTATGATCGGCGACGATGTCCAGGCCCAGCCTGTGAATCTCCTCCGGCGTCTTGTCGGTGGTCGCCCAGGCCGCGAGCGAGGCGCGGTAATAGTCGGCGCCCCTGGGCAGCGCCCAGACGCCGGCGTCATGGCGGGTGCGCAGCTGCATCTGCCGCACCAGCGCGATCTGCCGGTTCAGCGCCGGATAGACCTTGTCGGCGACGATCTTGGCGGCCGGCGCGGCCCAGTCGCCGGCGATCTTCTTCGCCCTGGCGCGGTTCACCAGCGACATCACCAGGTTGCAGGTCGCCGGCTTTTCGCCGCGCAACTGGCCCATCTGCAGCGCCGTCTTGGCCAGCGCGAAATCGGGCGGCACCACATTCATGCCCATGTCGTGGCGCGCGACCTCGATCTCCTGGTCCATGGCGCGGGCAAAGCCTTCCAGCCGCGCCAGATAGGCTTGCGCGTCTTCCTTGTTCTCGATCGGGTGCTGGCTGTCGAGGAAGGAGGGCAGGTTGCAATAGCTGCCGGTGAGCTGGGACAGGATATAGGGCTGGCCCGCGCTGGCGGGGCCGTAGCTGAATTTCCGCCCGGCCTCGTCGGCGGCGGCAAGGCCAACCATCACGATGTCGTAATTCAGCTGGTCGTCACCTGTCAGGCCGGCGCGGTTGATCTGGCCAAGACGCTGCCTCTGGCTCGCCGTCAGCGCCTTCGCCCGGGCGATGCCGGCCAGCGAGGCGTCATCGGTCTCGGCGCGCTGGTGCGCCCGCTTGCCGGTGTCCAGGCCCAGGCTGGTGGCGGACAAGGGCGACAGGTCGAGATTTTCCTGCACGAACCTGTCAAACAGCGCCGCCAGTTTCGCGTCGGCGCCGCGCGCCGGAACGACGGTGGCCACGGCCAGGGCGGCGGCGCCGGATTTGAGGGCGTTGCGGCGGGTCAGCATGACGGCAGTCCTTCTGTCGCAGGAAGGATAGAATGAAAAAGGGGCCCGGGCAGGCCCCTTTTTTGCACTCCGGGATGGAAAGACCCGCGTCAGTCGCCGCCGTTGCCGGCCTGCGGCACGCCGCGGCCCCCCGCGGGCGGCGCACCTGCGCCGCCACGGCCACCACCGCGTCCGCCACGGCCGCCGCCGCCGGCCGGCTGGGCGACAGGCAGGCGGTAGCAGATGAACTCCGCGCCATTCAGGCCGCCGCTGGCGACCACGATGTGCTGGCGACCGTCCAGCATGAAGGTCATGGGCGAGCCGGTCTGGGCCTGCTCCATGAAGACGGCGCCCACTTCCTGGCCTGTCATCTTGTCATAGGCGCGGAAGCGTGCCGCCTTGCGGCCCTGTGCGTCGGTGAACAGGCCGGTGTCGCCGCAGATCACCAGGCTCCTGGTGGTGAGCACGCCGGCGACGCCCGACTGGCCGGTGCGCGGAACGGTGACACCCGCCAGCAGCGGATTGTTCTTGATGAAGTCCGGCGTCTCGCCATGGGCGACCTGCCAAAGCTTGGTGCCGGTCTTAAGGTCAATGGCAGTGATGCGGCCATAGGGCGGCTTGAGAATGGACATGCCGCCGATGGTGAGCTGGTTGGGCACGGCGGGATCGTTCAGGCCGTCGCGCGTATTGGGCAGCGGCGGGCCGCCAAGTCCGCCAGCGCGGCCGCCCGGATTGGTGGCGCCGGCGATGTTGGCCGAGCCGCCGAAGGCGCCGCCGCCATTGTCGTTGGTGCCGCGCCCCGTGCCGCCGGCGGCGACCGGCGAGCCGTCGGCCGTCAGCCGGATGCCGTAACTCTGCGGCGTGGACTTGGAGTAGATGTAGAAGATGCCGTTTTCCGGATCATAGGAGCCGCCCGGCCAGTTGGCGCCGCCCTGGTTCTCCGGCGTCTGCAGCGTGCCCCAATTGGTGTCCGTCACCAGGGTCGGGGCGCTGTAGATCGGGCCGAGATTGTAGTGACTGATGATTTCCTGCGCCTTGGCCTTGATCGCGGGCGTCCAGTCGATGGCGTCGTCCTTGGTGAAGCCCTGATGGTCGAAGGGCGGCGGCTTGGTCGGGAAGGGCTGGGTGGGCGCATAATACTCGCCAGGCACATTGCCCGGCTGCACGCGCCGCTCCTCGATCGGCCAGATCGGGCGGCCGGTGACGCGGTCGAGGACGAAGAGGAAGGCCTGCTTGGTGGGCAGCGCCAGCGCTTTCGTCATCCGGCCGTTATAGGGCAGGTCATAAAGGATCGCGGCGGCGCAGATATCGCGGTCCCACAGGCCGTGATGCTCGGTCTGGAAATGCCATTTGCGTTCGCCCGTCTCGCAGTCGAGCGCCACCAGCGTCTCGGTGAAGAGCGCGTTGCCGGTGCGGGTCTTGCCGATCCAGTCGGCCTGGGGCAGCTCGACGCCGGCATAGACCATGCCCAGCTCGTCATCCGCCGTGATCGGGGCCCAGACGCCGGTGTTGGTGGCGGTTTCCGGCTGTCCCGGACCCCAGGTGTCGTAACCGAACTCGCCCTTTTGCGGCACGGTGTGGAATATCCATTTGCGCTTTCCGGTGCGCACGTCGAAGCCGCGCAGATGTCCCGGCCCGGTCGAGGCCGACGCGGCGCCGATCACCACGGTGTTGCGCACCACGGTGGGCGCGGCATGCAGGCCGACGATGGAGGCGCGCGGATCGACGGTGTGGTCCCAGTCCAGGCGCAGGTCCACCTCGGTGCCGTTGCCGAACTTGGGGTCGGGCAGGCCGGTCTTGGCGTCGATCGAGATCAGCTGATAGCTGATGGTGACATAGAGGATGCGTTCCTCGGTCCCGTCGGTCCAGTAGGCGACGCCCCAGCCCGAGCCGCCGCGCGCGCCCAGGCGGCCCTTCTCGTCATGGCGGTAGCTCCAGATCAGCTGGCCGTTGGCCGGATCGATGCAGACAAGCTGGCGCTGCAGGCCCACGGTCGCATACATGCGGCCCTTCACCACCAGCGGCGTGCAATTGAAGAAGGCGTCGGGGCGCACGCCGTAATTGTCGGTCTTGAAGCGCCAGGCCACTTCCAGGCTGTTGAAGTTGGAGGCGTTGATCTGGTCCAGCGGCGCATAGCGGGTGGCGGCGTTGGTCGCCGAAGGCGCGGTCCAGTCGGTATTGGCCGGCGCGGCGGACGCGGCGGCGGGGGCCTGGGCCACCGCCCGGCCCAGCGGTGTGGCCGCGAGCGCCAGCGCGGCGGCGGAACTGTTGAGCACCGTGCGCCGGGTCAGCGGCGTTCCTGACTTCTTCATCGACAGTTTCTTTCCCTGAAAAGCGCGCAAGCGCATATGGCGCGCGGTTCTGATGCCGCGCCTCTCACGGCATGAGACGGGCAAACCGCCATGCCTGTCAACTTGGCGCGAAGGCGCTGCCTCTCACCCGGCGAGAGCGGGAAAGGCCGGTAACCCGCCGGCTATCCCCGCGCGCGTCTGCCGTCGCCGCGCCTATTCGGGGGCGACGGTGACCTGGATGCCGTCGGTGGTTTCGGAGCAGATGATCTGGCAGGACAGCCGCGAGGAGCCCGGTTCGACCGCCAGCGCCATGTCCAGCATGTCGATCTCCGCTTCCGACGGGGCGGGCAGCTTTTCGTACCAGCCGCCGGTGACGTAGACATGGCAGGTGGCGCAGGCGCAGGCGCCGCCGCATTCGGCGGCAATGTCGAAGCCGGCATCGCGCAGGATCTCCATCACGCTCCAGCCGTCACGGCCTTCGACTTCCCTGGTATTGCCCTGACGGTCGGTGCCGATGATCTTCATGACTTTAACCTCTCATTCCTCATCCTGGGCCCGTTGAAGGGCAAGGGCTTAAGACACGCCCAGCTTTTTCTGCAGATTGGAGGAAGATGTCGTGTACTGGAAGCGCAGCTTCTCGTTCGGCCGTGCGATGGCGAAGGCGGCCTGGGCGGCCAGCGCCGCCTCATGGAAGCCCGACAGGATCAGCTTCAGCTTGCCCGGATAGGTGTTGATGTCGCCGATGGCGAAGATGCCGGGCGTCTGGCTTTCGAAGCGGGCGGTGTCCACCGGGATCAGGTTTTCATGCAGGTTGATGCCGAATTCCGCGATGGGGCCGAGTTTGATGGTGAGGCCGAAGAAGGGCAGGAAAACATCAGTCTCATGATGCCATTCGCTCTTGTCGGCGCCGGCCAGGGTGACGCCGGTAAGCTTGCCCGGTTCGCCATGCAGCGCCTTCACAGAGGCGACATGGAACTTGACCTTGCCCGCGGCCTCGAGCTCGCGCATCTGGTTGACGCTGTGCGCCGCGGCGCGGAAGCCGTCGCGGTGATGCACCAGGGTGAGGCTCTTGGCGATGGGCGCCAGGTTGAGGGTCCAGTCCAGCGCCGAGTCGCCGCCGCCGGCGATCAGTATGTTCTTGCCGCGGAAGCTTTCCATCTTGCGCACGGCGTAATGCACGCCGATGCCGTCGCCGGCATTTTCGTGGCTCTCGATGCCTGGCACCGGCGGGCGCTTGGGCTGGAAGGAACCGGCGCCCGCGGCCACGATCACCACCGGGGCGATGATCTCGGTGCCCGAGTCGGTCTTCAGCTTCCAGCGGCCGTCCGCCTGCTTCTCAAGGCCGGTGGCCATCTCGCTGAAATGGAATTGCGGATCGAAGGGCTTGATCTGCTCCAGCAGCCGGTTGACCAGCTCCTGGCCGGTGACGATCGGCAGGCCGGGAATGTCATAGATCGGCTTTTCGGGATAGAGTTCGGTGCACTGCCCGCCGGGACGGTCGAGGATGTCCACCAGATGGCATTTGAGGTCGAGCAGCCCCAGTTCGAAGACGGCGAACAGGCCGATGGGGCCAGCGCCGATGATGACGACATCAGTTTCGATGGGGGTGCTCATTTCGGTCTCAAGTCCTCGAAAGGCATGGTATTCCACACCTAAGTTCGTGTAATGCTTGGGAAACTGGCGTTCTTATATGTAAAAATGCCTGAGGCAACAACCCCTGCTATGACAGTGCTGCGATGCAAAATGACGCTCCCCTGAAGCAGCCGGAAAGCTGCGTGGACATGGCCCAGCTGCGGGCCGCCATCGATGACCTGGATCAAAGGCTGGTGCGGCTGCTGGCGCTGCGCCAGGGTTATATCGAGCGCGCGGCCATGCTGAAGACCGACCGCGGCACGATCCGCGACGAGGCCCGCATCGAGGCGGTGGTGGAGAATGTCCTGGAGGAAGCAAAACGCGCCGGCCTGTCAGCGGCCATCGCGGAGGCGGTGTGGCGGGTGCTGATCGAGCGCTCTATCGCGCACGAATTCGCCAGGTTCGACGCCAAGGGAAAATGAGGCGCCCCGAAGGGGCGCCCCATGGAAGTGTTCAGTTCCGCGCCACTTGCGGGGTCTCGGCGTGGGCGGCGGCGATCTTCGCCAGGGTGCTGCGCGTCACCAGCCGGACGCAGGTTTCGTGCTCGGCCTTGTAGCTCATCGGATAGAACAGGTGCTTGGTGGCGCCGTCATAGACCTTGAGCGGGCAGGCCTTTTCGGCGGCGGCTTCGATGCGCGCCACCAGGGCGGTGTCGGCCGCGAAGGCGGGAGCGGCAATGAGGGTCAGAGTGAGGGAGGCGAGGGGGAGGATGTTGCGAACCATGGTGATCTCCTTGGGTTAGGTTGATCAATCCCGGTTCCGCCCTGTGGCATGTCGTGTTCTAGGCTGCTGAACGCGCTGGAAAATTCGCGCCGGTCAAAGTTGACCTATAGGTAAGTTTGCTGCATGTGCGAACAAAAGGCAAGCGGCAATTGGGAGCCGCGCCGTGAATTTTTTGCATCGCAGCAATTCTGGGAGTGCAGCCGTCTCAGCAACGCGCCGGAAAGTGTTTGAGGTACTGCGCCAGCGTTTCCCGCATCCCGACGGTCTTGCGCCGCTGGTCTATCCGGGCGGGGTCTTCAACGCTCAGCGGTGCCATCCTGCCCTTCACGCAACCGACCTGGCTGCCGTAGCGCTGCGGCCTATGGTCGAACTCCAGTGCCACCCGGTCATAGAGCAGGGCGTAATCTTCGCCGCTCACTTCCCCCAGACGGCGCAACGTTTCCATACGGGCCAGCGCCGCGCGCATCAGCGCCGGATCGTTCACGGCGTGCTGCACGACCAGGAAGGCCGCGGTGGCGGCCTCACTGCCGTAGATACTGATGCGAAACCAGCCTTCGGGCGGAAGCAGCGCCTTCAGCTTTTTCTGGTTTTCCAGATCCTGCGCCATCATCTCGCGGTTGATCGCGGCGATGGCGGCCTCGGCCTCGGTTTTATCCAGCCCGCCGAGATCAATCGGCACCCGGCGTCCCGCTTGATCGAGCGCCTCCAGCCGCAGCAGCACCTCCGCGACATTTCCTGGCGGCGGCAGACCCGCCTGTTCGGCGCGGGCCTTCTCATAGGCCTGATGTACGGGTGCGACCGCCGCCGCTGCGCGCGGCGACAGCGGTGCCCCGGCGGCCAGAACGGAAGATGCCAGCAGCAGGAAGGCCGCAAGACAGGAGACGTGTGTGACCCGGCTCATGGCACCGGCACGGTGACGCCACCGGCTTTCCAGACAGCGGCGGCTTCTGCGCTGGCCAGGTAGGCAAGGAATTGCGCGGCCAGCCGCGGGTTGGCGGCCTTCTTCAGCACCCCGCCGCCGAAATCTATTTTCAGCCCCAGTGACGGCGGCACCTCGCCCAGCACTTTCAGGGCGGAGAGTTCGGGCAGCACCGTGATGACATAGTCGCCTTCGCCCTTGGCCAGCACGGAGGCCGAGGCATAGATGCCGCGCACCTTCACCGTTTCGAAGCCGGGACCATCCAGCATCGCCTTGGCCATGCGGCCGTTCAGGCTGCTCGCCGGATCGTTGATCAGCACGTTTCTGCCCGCCAGCGCTGCCTTGAATTGGGCTTCGGTGGTAACGGAAGGGCTGGGGCCGTCCTTCCGCGCGGCGAGGGCAAATAGCACGCGGCCGACGGGCCGTGTCGTGCCGGCGCGGAATTGCGCAGTCTCCCGCCCGATATCGCTCATCGGCAGCAGCACGGCGTCTGCACCTTGCGTCTTCATTGCTTCCAGCACCATGTCCAGCGCCGAAGGGGGAATGACCAGTTTGACGGTATTGCCGGTCTTTTCACTCCAGGCGGCGACCAGCTTGTTGAAACTGTTGCTGCCCACCAGGCCGACGGTCATCACTTTCAGTTCGGCGGCGGCGGCGGGCGCGCACGCCAGCATCAGGATCAGTGTGACGGCAATCTTGCGCATGACTCGCTTCCCGCGGGGACGTGCCGCAA